>NZ_JADBUE010000051.1:0-22370 GCF_020245805.1 Microcystis sp. M179S2
ACCACGAAAATGGTCAAAGAATCGAAAAAAAGAAAGAGTTACCCAGTTTTAAGGCACTAGGTAAGGATGGACTGTGCCGCTTACTGTTTTATGAGACTAGGCTTCTTTATCAACTTTTGACAGACAATTTGGTAAAGTGATGCGCGCGACAAAATACCTGAAAACTTGACGGATTTCGCGACCATTGCGATCGCAATAGGCTACCTCGATCCACTGATGACGGGGGACAAAACCGCGTAAATTGGTGACACTGAGGCAACCTTCCCAACCCTTGACCATTTCCTCGCTGACCCGCAAAATGCGAGGATTAATCACGGCAGTGGGTGGCATCATCGGAGCGTCGGGATAACGAGGATTGGGGTGAGAAGCAACGATAAACAGACGCAGAGACCGAGCAACTTGGGGCGCGGCGATTCCCACCCCGTGGGCAGCTTGCACGGTGGTAATCAGGGAATCGATCAAATCTTGACAGTCAGCATCGAGAAGATTATCGATCGCTGCTGCTTTTTGCTGTAGAATTGGATTTCCTAATTGGGTGATTGTTAAAACTTGCGTCATCTGTCTAAAGATTAATTGTTTCGCTCTGAAAATCATTTTATCTTGAGGGGAAAAATCTCGCTAAACTGATAAGGCTTCCCTGCAGCAGCACTAGAGCAACTTTGTTAATCAAAATTAACCGTGGATAGGCGTTGGGTTTCATGCTTCAACCCAACCTACGTTCATCTTATATTTAATTCCACCCACCCACTTAATCAAAATTAACCGTGGACAGCAGCGCCCAACAACTTTGGCATAATCTCCTAGAGCGTCTAAAATTACTATTAACCCGTCCCGCTTTCGAGACTTGGTTTCAAACAGCGACGGTTAAAGAATGGCAAAACGATCGCTTAGTAATTCAGGCTGCCAATCCCTTTATTCTTAACCATCTTCAGAAAAATTATCTGTCAACAATTGCCGAAGTAGTGCAGGATATCGTCGGTTATCCCGTCGAGATTCAACTAACGGCACAACAGGGCGATTTGATCGCTATTTTCCAGCCTAACAGTAGCTTAGAATCAGAATTATCCCCCAGTAATCAACTTAACCCTAAATATAATTTTTCCCGTTTTGTTGTCGGGCCAACTAATCGCATGGCCCACGCGGCCGCTTTAGCGGTGGCGGAATTACCCGGACGCGAATTTAACCCGCTTTTTCTCTGTGGTGGGGTGGGATTAGGTAAAACCCATTTAATGCAGGCCATCGGTCATTATCGTCTGGAATTATATCCTCAATCTAGGGTTTTTTATGTATCGACGGAACAATTTACGAATGATTTAATCACCGCTATCCGTCAAGATAGTATGGAAAGTTTTCGTAATCATTATCGCCATGCGGACATATTATTAGTGGATGATCTGCAATTTATTGAAGGAAAAGAATACACTCAAGAAGAATTTTTTCATACCTTTAATACCCTGCACGAAGCGGGAAAACAGGTGGTTTTAGCCTCCGATCGCCTCCCCAAACAGATTCCCAGTTTACAGGCTCGTTTAATTTCTCGCTTTTCTATGGGATTAGTCGCCGATATCCAAGCACCAGATATCGAAACTCGCATGGCAATTTTACAAAAAAAGGCCGAGTACGAAAATCTGCGTCTCCCAAGAGAAGTTATCGAATATATTGCCGTTAATTATACTTCTAATATTCGCGAATTAGAGGGGGCATTAATCCGGGCTACTACTTATATTTCTATCTCCGGATTGCCGATGACGGTAGAAAATATCGCGCCGGTTTTAAATCCACCAATGGCCAAAATTGCCACTTCTCCTGAGATTATTATGGCGGTAGTAGCGGAAAAGTTTCAACTCTCGATCGCCGATCTAAAAGGAAATTCCCGCCGACGAGAAATTAGTTTTGCCCGACAGATTGGGATGTATTTGATGCGTCAACACACGGATTTAAGCTTACCGCGCATTGGCGAAGAATTTGGCGGCAAAGATCACACCACCGTTATTTATAGCTGTGATAAAATCAACCTTTCCCAGCATCAAGACCGACAATTACAAGAAATCTTAGCCCAACTAATCGAGCGAATTAACTCCCTCAGTCGCAATCAGTAGTCGGGAATTGGGGAGATAAGGTTTTTCAGTAAACAGTAATCAGTGAACTGAAAACTCACATCTGATAACTGATAACTGATAACTGATAACTGAGATTAACTACAGGGGAATAAACTGGCAATTGTAGCGATGAGATGAGAGGTCATGGGTAAACTATCGATCACCATAGCTGTACATAATAACATCATGTAAAGAATGGAATATTTAAACAGCGATCGAGCCATGTCCCGATCAAAAGGATTCTGTTTTAATCGCCAAGCTTTTTTCAAGAAAACAAACCCTAAAACCAAAGCCGCTACACCATAGACCACACCACAGGCAGCCAAGGGATAAATCAGGAGAAAAGTGAAAGGAACAACGATTAAAGTATAGAGCCAAATCTGCTCGCTAGTGGCTTCTTCCCCTTTAACTACGGGCATCATCGGGATATCTACTTCTGCATAATCATCCTTGATCATTAAAGCTAAAGCCCAAAAATGGGGAGGAGTCCAAAGGAAAATAATGGCGAATAAAATCCAAGGAATCCAACCGAGATCGCCCGTTACTGCCGCCCAACCGACGAGGGGAGGAATCGAGCCAGCCGCGCCACCGATAACAATATTTTGGATACTATGACGCTTGAGCAGATGGGTATAAATCAGCATATAAAATGCGATGCCGGTCATTGCTAAAAATCCGCTCAAAGTATTGACAAAAAAGACAAAAAGTGCTAGGGAAAGGGAGGCTAAAACGAGGGCAAAAATGAGGGCGTGGAGGGGTTGCACGCGACCGGAGGGGATCGGACGGGCGCGAGTACGAAGCATGGTGTGATCGATATCGCGATCATAGATGCAGTTTAAAGTTTGAGCGGCGGCGGCGGCGAGAGTGCCACCGAGGAGGGTAAGAAAGAGTAAGAGGGGGGAAACCTGGCCTTTAGAGGCGATTTCCATGGAAGCGGCTGTAGTAATCAGCAGTAGAGGAATAATTCGCGGTTTGGTGAGTTGATAATAACTTTTAGCGACTTGTAAAAAATTATCGTGGTGGCGAAGGGCTTGAGTTCCAGTCATCGTGATTAAATCCTTAGAGATGGCTTATGGGAGCGAAAGAACGATCGCGAAGGGCGAAAGTGGTAAAAGCGACGAGGGTTCCCACCAATAGCGCACCGATGCTGTGGTGGGTAATGGTTAAGGGTTCCACCTGTAGATGCAGTTTCAGGGTGGCAACGCCCAAAAACACCTGTAGGGCAACTAATCCCCCGGCGCTAAAAGCTAGTTTTTTGAGGAGAGGATGGATAGCGGCAGCTCGCCAAGCGAAGAAAACTAGGGTTAACACCGAGATAGTGGCGGGAAAAACCCCGATAATGTGGCTATTCATCACGGTGCAGAGTTGGGAAACCGTTAAACACTGATGGGCCGCCCAACGGGAACCGACGAGACCGCCGAGGAGACATTGCAGATAAACTAGACCGGTGGCGACCATTCCCATCCCGGTTAGTTTTCCTACCGTACCTGTGCCACGGTAGGGAGTCAGACCGATAGCAATGACGATTAGGGTGGCAAAAAAGAGCAAAGCTGTGGCTAAATGGGCGGTTACGATGTCAAATCGCAGTAATTGGGTCACGGTTAATCCTCCCAGGACTCCTTGCAGGAGAATTAAAGCCAAGGCAGCGATCGCAGAGGGGAACAGCCAAGGGGGAAGATGGCGACGGTACCACCAAGACAGACCGACGAGAGCGAGCGTACTAAACCCGATCAAAGAGGCATCGAGACGGTGAAACCACTCCAGAAATACCTGTAGATTCATCTGCTGACTGGGAATCCATTGACCGTAACACAGCGGCCAATCGGGACAAGCTAAACCGGCGTTCATAACTCTGGTGGCAGCACCCACTACCATTAGGGCGAAAGTAGCGATCGCAATTTTCCAGACTAAGCGGCGCATCCACACCTGAATATGGCCGGTTTCTCTTAGGGGTGTCGGGTTAAAAACAGATTCGGTCATCGGTTTGCCTGTTCTCAAGGAGTCTGTCATCAAAGATCATGGCTTTGTTTGCCAGTTAGTTATCACTGTGAATGAGTTTTTTTACGACAGGTAAAAGCTTTTAGATATTCTTTAGATTTCTGGCCATTTCCGTTACATTTGTTTACATAAACTCAGAATAAGATACAAAAATTAGTTATTTAAAATACTTTCCCTGAAAACGATCCCAAAGAAAAGATAAAATTCTCAGAAGATGCTGGTTAAATTTCCCATCTATAGGGGAATCATGTTTTAGCCTTGAATAAGTAGCCACTATTGAAAATATTGAAAAGACCGTGAAAATTCCCAGCAGTATCCTGACGCTCGTACTCGGGATCGCCTTGACCTTAATTAGTCTCTGGTATGGCCAAAATCATGGCTTAATGCCTGTGGCCGCTTCCGAAGATGCTCAGGAGATAGATAATATCTTTAATCTGATGATGACCATCGCCACGGGACTATTTTTAATAGTTGAAGGCGTGATTATCTATATAGTGATTCGCTTTCGCCGTAAACCGGGGGATCAAACCGACGGACCGGCAGTGGAGGGCAATGTCCCCCTAGAAATCTTCTGGACAGCCATCCCGACGGTAATCGTTTTTATCCTTGCCGTCTATAGCTTCGAGATTTATAACAATATCGGCGGTCTCGATCCCTTGATTTCCAAGGGTGGCAAAGGAGAAATCGCCCACCACGGTCATCACCACGGCACGATGATGGCCATGGGCGGCGATCGCAGAGTAGCCCTAGGTATCGGCAATTCCTACGATGGTGAAGGAGTTCCCCCCCTAGTGGTCAATGTTAAAGGCATTCAATACGCTTGGATCTTCACCTATCCCGAAACTGGCATTGTTTCCGGGGAACTGCACGCTCCCGTCAATCGCCCCGTGCAACTGAATATGGAAGCGGGAGATGTGATCCATGCTTTCTGGGTTCCCCAATTGCGTCTAAAACAGGACGTTATCCCCGGACAGGAAACGGTGTTATCGTTCACATCCAACCAAATTGGTCAATATCCGATCATTTGTGCGGAACTTTGCGGGGCCTATCACGGTGGCATGAAATCTAGCTTTGTGGTTCACTCCCCAGCGGATTACGACCAATGGGTGCAGGATAATACGATCGCCGAAGTTGACAGCGATCAAACCGTAGCCATGACCGCTAAAGATCGCTCTGATAGTCAATATTTGACCCCCTACACCGAAGAAATGGGCATCGACGCTGAAATCCTCGCCCAAGTTGCCCATCAGCAGCAAATGTAATTTTTCTTGTCATCTAAAATCTTGGCCTTATGACAGCATCAACGGAAATAACCACCCCAGCAACCGTTCCCGAGGTGATCCATCACCGCAAGTGGACAGATTACTTTACTTTCTGCACCGATCATAAAGTCATCGGTATTCAATATCTGGTGACTGCCTTTCTTTTCTTCTTTATTGGCGGTGCTTTCGCAGAAGTGCTGCGGACAGAATTAGCCACTCCCGACCCCGATTTCGTCTCCCCAGAACTATATAACCAATTCATGACCATGCACGGAACGATCATGATCTTTCTTTGGATCGTTCCGGTTGGGGCGGGTTTTGCCAATTATCTCATTCCCCTGATGATTGGGGCGGAAGATATGGCTTTTCCTCGTCTTAACGCTGTGGCTTTCTGGCTTAATCCCCCCGGCGGGCTGCTATTATTATCCAGTTTCTTTGTCGGCGCACCCCAGTCCGGTTGGACTTCCTACCCACCTTTAAGCTTAATTAGCGGCAAATGGGGCGAAGAATTGTGGATTTTGAGCCTTTTATTGATCGGGACTTCCTCGATTTTAGGCTCGATTAATTTCATCACCACGATCCTGAAAATGCGGATTCCTGAGATGGATTTGTACAGTATGCCGCTATTTTGTTGGGCAATGCTGGCCACCTCGACTCTGGTACTGCTTTCCACCCCCGTTCTCGCTTCTGCTCTCGTTCTCTTGTCCTTTGATTTAATCGCCGGCACGAGCTTTTTTAACCCTGCCGGCGGCGGCGATCCGGTGGTTTATCAGCATATGTTCTGGTTTTACTCCCATCCTGCCGTTTATATCATGATCTTGCCCTTTTTCGGCACGATATCGGAGATATTACCAGTTCACGCCCGCAAACCGATTTTTGGTTATCGAGCGATCGCCTATTCCAGTCTCACCATCTGTTTCTTGGGTTTAATCGTTTGGGCCCACCATATGTTCACCAGCGGCACCCCCGGCTGGTTACGGATGTTTTTCATGGCGGCAACTATGTTAATCGCCGTTCCCACGGGCATTAAAATCTTTAGTTGGTGTGCCACCCTTTGGGGGGGTAAACTCAGTCTCAATACGTCTTTATTATTTGGGATCGGTTTCCTGTCTTCCTTCCTCATCGGTGGTTTGACCGGGATTATGTTGGCTTCTGTTCCCTTCGATATCCACGTCCACGATACCTATTTTGTCGTCGGTCACTTCCATTATGTACTATTTGGTGGTACGGCAATGGCCCTGTTTGCTGCCGTTTACCATTGGTTCCCGAAAATGACCGGACGGATGTATAACGAGACTCTCGGTCGTATCCACTTTGTTCTCACTTTTATCGGTTTGAATTTAACTTTCATGCCGATGCACGAATTGGGATTATTGGGTATGAACCGTCGTATTGCCCTGTATGATGTGCAGTTTCAGGGTTTAAATGTTCTTAGTACCGCAGGAGCTTATATTCTCGGTATATCGAGTATTCCCTTCGCTATTAATATGGTCTGGAGTGCCTTTAAAGGTCAACCCGCCGGCCGTAATCCTTGGCGCGCTTTAACCCTAGAATGGCAAACCTCCTCTCCCCCAATTATCGAGAATTTCGAGGAAATGCCGATTCTTTGGTCCGGCCCCTACGATTACGGTATTGATCTGGAGGAATCAGAAGCAGCGGAATCAGTACAAGATCTCCTCGCCGAAGTGGGCGCCGAATCCCAATAATTATGGGGGATTAGCCCTGGGGGTTGGGTGTTGGGTGTTAGGTGTTGGGGTAGTGAGGAATTTAGCTGAAATTTCCCTATCTCCCTATCACCCTATCTCCCTATCACCCTATCCCCCTATCACCCTATCCCCCCATCTCCCCACTCCCCGTCTCCCGTGTAAACTAAGGACATTCAATCATGCAAGGTTCAACGCTCGAAGATTCTCAACTCTCTGTCAATTATCATCACGAAACGGTGGAACACGGGCATCATGGCCACCCAGATCATCGCTTATTCGGTGTGGTTTTGTTTCTAGTGGCGGAAAGTTCCATCTTTTTAGGCTTATTTGCCGCTTTCTTGTTCTACCGTACCATGTTACCCGTTTGGCCCCCCGCCGGCACGCCAGAATTAGAGTTAACCCTACCGACAATTAACACAATTATTCTGGTGTCCAGTAGTTTTGTTATGCACATAGGACAAAAGGCGATTAAACAAAACAATAATGCCGGTTTACAATTGTGGTTCGGCATTACTGCCCTGATGGGAATTATCTTCCTTTGTGGTCAAGGATACGAATATTATCACGCTGAATTCGGTCTGACAACTAATGTTTTCACCAGCGCTTTTTATGCCTTAACCGGATTCCACGGTCTCCACGTTACTTTCGGTTTAGTGCTGATTCTATCTGTCCTCTGGCGTTCTCGTCAAAAAGACCACTATTCTAGTCAATCTCATTTTGGGGTGGAAGCAGCAGAATTATACTGGCATTTCGTCGATGTGGTCTGGATTATCCTGTTTTTACTGGTGTATCTCTTGAGATAATTTTTGTTATTTAGTAGGAAAAAAGGGCGCTCAATTGAGCGCCCTTTTTTGTATATTTCAATTTATAAGTAGTCGTACAAAATAAATTTCCTAGTGGTGAGAGGGAACTCCAGAACTGCGGAACGGGCAACAGAAAAGAAATACAGCGATTGTTGCTTTACGGAGAAATGGGTAATTAATTTTGTTTAGGTACTTAGCAATTCCTATACTGGTGAGTAGAGAACAGAGCCAATTGATAACTAATATAGGTGGGTTACGGCGAATACTAGATAATTTTCCCTAGCATAAATTGTCTTCGCCTAACCCACCCTACACCTAAAATTAACGACGACCGAATAAACTCCAACCTTTGCCACCACTAACGGCCGGTTCAGCTTTTTCAGCGACGGGAGCAACTTCTGCGGGGGTTTCCTCACCGGAAAGATTAGAAAGATCGTAGTTTTCTACTAGATAAAGAGACGCTTTTTCAATAGTAGAATAATCCCAGAAAAGGGTAGAAGGTAACTCTTGACCGACCCAATCTTCCAGATCACCCACCATCGTTACCGCATCGATCGAATCTAAACCATAACGGGTTAAAGGTTCAGTCACATTAATCGTTTTTGCATCCAAAGATAACTGATCAGCTAACTGTTTAACTAACCAATTTTGTACGAGATTATTAAGATTGGAGCTGGAGTTCATGGGTTTTTTCCTCGGTAGTTTGTGAATGGGCTAATTGAAAAGGCACGATCGAAAAATGTTGATTTTCTCGATATAATTTCAGCAATTCTTGGGCAACATTTTCTATATACACCTCAGACAGAGTGTAAGGCAGCGGCCGCAGAGTTCGCAGTAATCGGTGTAAACTCAACACCAACCATTCCCCCCGGGCAAAAAATTCACCCAGGATGGAACGATTATAAAGCCAAGTGTGTAAACAAGCAGAAGCGGCGTGTAAAGTACAGTATTTCTTGGCAATCTCGAACAATTCGGGTGATTGGTCGTGACCATACTCGAATTTCGATTGACTAATCTGTTCATCGTGAGCATTTAGTTCCTCTAAAACTAAATTACCCAACATCAACAGATTTTCTAATACTTCCCGGTCCACCTCCTGAGAATCTTTCAATCCCTCCAGCATATCAAGGGCAATCTCTAAACCCTGTAGGGAATCATCCATTCCCCGGCCAAATAATTCTAAATTATTGGGTTCAAAGGGAGGAACCGACTTTTCTAGGCTAAAAATCGCCTCTAAACGGGTTTTTAACGCCGACATGGTGCGCGAGTTGCGTTTAGCCCGATATTTGGTTAAAGGACGCAATTGTAGGATTAAAGCATGAAGATTGACGATCGAACTGCCGTCAAACATACTGATAATCGAATTATCCCGCAGTAGCTTCTGGAAGATGCCGAATTCGTGTTCTTCTCGCATATAAAAACGCGATCCCAAGACCACATAAACACTATTAACCATCTCCTCCAGACGGACGGTGACAAAATATTTTACCACCGAAGCCCAGACGCTAAACTGTTCGGGGATAATATGAAAACCTCTCGCAGCCGGAATCGTCTCGCAATCACAAATAAGGATGTCAAGGAAAGCATCCACGAGAGTGCGCCGGGGTTGGGGCAAATCCATCACAGTTTTGTTATAGATTACCCGATTAACGGCAAAACTGAGGGTAGTTCTCAAAGCGGTATCGGCTGCCCCGTGGGAAAAAGCCGCGCACAACATTCGGGTAATCTGGAAACCTTTCAGGGCTAATTCTAAACCGTCTCCCTCCTCCCGTAAACGCATGGAATCGGGGACGAAACAATCTTTAAAACCAATGCCACTCATATCCGAGGCGCGCACGCCATGGGTGTATATTTTCGGCAAATTATAGTATTTTTCGGGGTCTAATTGCCGTTTATCTACCATAAATAGGGTTAAACACTTTGGCCCGCCGTTAGCATCGGTTTTCGCCAAAATAAAGGAAACTCCAGAGATAGTCGCCCGGTTAATCGGCCATTTCTCACCATTGAGAATATAACCTCCTTCCACCTTCGTCGCGGTCAGATCACCATTGATCAGATCGCTGCCGTGTTCCTTTTCCGAGTAACCCAGACACATCGCCCCATAGTCATCCATGATAAAACGGGCGAGCTTCTGTTTCTGTTCTGGGGTTCCCGCCATCCAGTTTAAAAACGACCAGAATAGGGTAGTAAAAGCGATGCCGATAGTTTGATCCCGTCGGGAAAGTACGCGCACAAAAGCGACAAATTCCTCAAAAGAGGTAAATTCACCGCCGCAATCCGTGGGAATGTAGTAGTGTTGGAGTTTCCAGTCGTATAACCAGCGAATTTCCTCGTGGGGAAATTCTTCGCTCTCGTCAATTTCGATCACCCGCTTGTAGGATAGAGGGTTATCGGGATTGAGAGGATCGCCTAAGTCTTTTTCCAGTGCTTCAGCAGTCCAGTATTGCTTAAGCTTTTTCATAGTGCCTCTAGGACAGATACAATGTGTTTTTCGTCAATGCCTTCGGTTAGAAGACCCGACCATTCACAAAAATTAATGACCATTCTAGACGTTTGACTGTAGGATAGCAACAATTTTTAATTTCGCCTTTACCTTAAATGTGCTAGAACCCACTTGGGTGGGGTGCTAGACTACCCTCTGCGGTAATTATGCCCAAATTGAGGTGATTAAACCGCACAGTGCGGTATTAGGTTTTATTGAGGCGGTGTTAGACCGATGGAAGTGGGATATTAGGATGGGGGAGGTTGCTCGACCGCAGGGAGCGGTATGATTAATAGTTATGCGGCTCGTTCCCTGTTCATACTTTTTCCTTGAATGTAATATTCAACTGGCAGATTACGATTAGAATGTTTAAGGTATAAGTTTTGCTTGCCATAGGGTTTAGAAGTCTAGGAAGAATATGATGATGGAATCAATAGATGAACGGATAGATGCCAAAATTGGTGAGGTTCGTACTGAATCTATCGATCTCAGCTTTGGAGAAATCATCAGTTTATATTCTCAAAATGAACTCATTATTCAACCGGAATATCAAAGGTTATTCCGATGGTCTAATCAACAAAAGTCTCGTTTAATAGAATCCATACTTCTTGAGTTGCCAATACCACAGATATTTACTATTGAGAACTCAGATGGGGTTTTGGAGTTAATTGATGGCTTACAACGCCTTAGCTCTGTGATTCAATTCATTGATGCCAATGTACTGAATTTCACTGATATAGATGGAGAAAAGCTGAAATCTCTAAAGTTAGAAGGTTGTGATCAGATTTCAGAACTTAATGATCTGACTTTTGAAGATTTATCATTGAGACTCAAGCTTAGGATTAAAAGATCCTCTGTAAGGACAGTAATTATTAAAAGGCAAAGTAATTCTTTTCTGCGTTATGAAATGTTCAAGAGGTTAAATACTGGGGGATCAATTCTAGCTCCACAGGAAATTCGCAACTGTTCTTCTAGGATGTTTGGTGAGCCAGGTATAAAGTTCTATAGGTTTCTCCAAGAAAGATCCTCCTATTCAAACTTTAAGACTTGCATAGATACATTGTCTCAATCAGAAAAAGAACAAAAGGGAGACGAAGAGCTTGTCTTAAGATTTTTTGCCGCAAAAAATGCTCAATATCTCTTCCGGGGGAGTGTGAGAGATTGGTTAGACACATACATGGAAAATATATTATTTGGAGAAATACAATTTGATTATTCTACTGAAACACAAGACTTTAATAGATTATTTGATTACTTGAGCCAAATTCTTGGCAGTGGTGCTTTTGTTCGATATCGCGATCAATCACCAATTGGTGCTTTAGCTCCAGCTTATTTTGAAGCTGTTACAATTGGCGTGTTTAGGATACTAGAAAGATTAGAGAATCTGGATAATTCTTCTGTTAGGGATGAAATAATCAAAATTGTTCAGTCAAACAGCTTTAAGGATAATATTGGACCTGGAGCTAACTCCAGAACTAAGCTTTCTAATAGAATTGGATGTATTCAAGAAGGTTTAAATCAACTCAGCTTCTGGAGTAATTTTAATGAGCAACTGGGCGAATGAGATCGAGGCTGATCTCAACTGGAGAGAAGGAGAACTGGCTGCAATTAAAATTCAAATATTAACGACTGATAGGGTTAAGCATCCTGTAAGGTATGAAGCTCTCTTGAGAGCTATTACTACTTTGCTATATGCTCACTATGAAGGTTTTTGTAGATTTGCATGGGATTTATACCTCGATACAATTCAAAGGCAAAATATTAAACGCAATCAATGCCGTGAGGAGGTTATAAAGCTATCGCTAAGGAAGCGCTTTAAAGAACTTGGAGGTGATTTGTCAGCAGATGGAGTTTGGAGCTTTTTTTCCAACGAATTGCCAGCTTTAATTAATGAGAATATTGAATTCAATATTCGCTTAGAAGCAGATAGCAATTTAAAGCCTATGCTGCTTAAAAAGAACTCTACAGATGCTGGTTTATCATGCTCAATGGTGGATCAACATGAGCTTTTACTTAAGACATTAGTAAGCAGGAGAAATAATATAGCTCATGGGCAGAAAGAGATAATTCATGATCTGACTGAGTATAACAAGTATGAAAATGCGGCTTTGGAAGCTATGTATGAGCTAGGACTATCTGTAATTGATTGCTTAGATAATCAGAAGTATTTGAAACCATCAAATCCGCCTAGCTCATCATGAAATCTACGCATTTTAATCGCTGTAGGGTGCGTTCCCTAATGTGGCTCCTACCGCTGCACCGATAGTGATTAAACCGCTGACTCATATCATTTTTCAAAAGTGATGACAGACTTAGTTGATTATTCCAAAGTGCAATTCCTCTCTGAGAGCGGAATTGCACTTTCAGATGTTAATCACGACTATTGAAAATTGGTATCAATTTCTTTTTCAACCAGATTTTGGAATACCAGCTATTATACTAAATCCGTTGAGTATAGGCTACATATCAGGAGAGGCACTCATGCAAGAGGCACTCATGCAAAACTGAGAATAAATAATCAGTTTTTAATAACCGGATTTAGTATTAGTTGTTGAGCAACTGAAGTAAGGTGGGCATTGCCCACCCTACTGTTGTATGGATGTAAGTTGGATTGCAAGCTCCAGTTTTTAACCAGGGAACCAATCTTCATCAAGAATTTTCTCAATTGTCGAAGGACAGTCAACTGGTAAAGTTAATCCACTTTTGCGGCTCGCTTTTCCCAGAGCTTTTTGATAACAATAACCAAACCGTTCTAAGGCATGATTGTAGATTACCTTAGAGCGAAACAGCAGGCTCAATTCCAATCTGAAATTATCTATCTTGTCTGTCCAGTGGGGTAGGTAGTAAGGATGCTTCCAGTAGGCGTAAAGTAGCAGGTGACTGAGGAGTTGAACAAGAAAGCTTTCTGCTTTGTATTTGCGTTCATCAACCATTTCCTCTAATTCCTCGGCTAAAGTTTGCCAATCTAAAGTATTGCGATTAGGCGATCGCATCTTTTCTATCTGGTCTTGCAGCCAGGCTACATAGTCTTTTTCATATAGGGTTTCAGCCATTAATTTTACCTCTATACTAATCTTTTTTTGTCCTATCAAAATATAGCTCTCATTGTATAGCTCAAGCACCAAGAAAATGCTGGTTATTGAAATATTACATCCCATCATTCAGTCAATAAACCTCTGGTAAAAATCAAAAATTGTTGTTAGGGTTAGTGCGATGCCGAAGGCACTGCGTAGCAGTACGCCATCGCTGTAGGGTGCGTTCCCTAATGTGGCTCCTAGCTGCTGCATCGATAGTGATTAGACCGCACAGTGCGGTATTGGGTTTTATTGAGGGGGTGTCGGACCGATGGGGGTGGGATAGTAGGACAGAGGAGGTTGCTCGACCGCAGAGAGGGGTATAATTAATATTTAAATGCCGCCATGGCTAACTTGAAGTGAGAGTATATGTTGAAAGGGACTATTTATTTGCATAAGTTCAGTTATTTTCTTCGATTGGTTCGAGAGATTGGTGGCTGGGATTTCCTATACCGCTATGTAGTACGATCATTTTATAAAATAACCAAGCTCAACCAGAAAATGGTTCTATTTAATAATGTAGAAATGACTCTGCCGTACGATAGTCGATTCGGAACGGAAATTTTCCTCAAGGGAAGCAATTTGGATTGGGGATCTGAAATTATCCTTCATCGATTCTTAGATATTAATAAAGACTTTATTGATGTTGGAGCTAATATTGGTTATTACAGTTTACTGGCTGCTCCTTTATCCAATCAGGTTTATGCCTTTGAACCCGATCCGAGAATGGTTGAACACTTAAAGAGAAATCTTTCCCAGTTTCAAAACTGTCATGTTCTAGAAGAAGCACTTTTTTCCGAGCCTGGCACTATGGATCTTAATTTGAACTCAATGCCTGAACTAAATTCGCTGGTTAGGCATAGTCCCCAAGAGAACAAGGTGACAGTCAAGGTAAATACTTTAGACCAATTGATGTCTGATTATCCGTTACTAAGTGTTTCCTGTATCAAAACAGATGCTGAAGGAGCAGACTTCGATATACTAATGGGTGGCAAAAATCTTCTAATTCGAGATCAACCTTTGGTCTTGTCGGAAATTTATCCAACAAAGAAGCTCCTTGAATTTATTAAATCTATTGAATTTACCTGTTTTGCTTTCGTCAAACCTAAGGATGAGGATGGAGCTAATTTACAACCAAAATTCATCAAGATTGAAACAAAACCGACCAACTCTCATATTAAAATGATTTTCTTAGTTCCTAATCGGCTCTTGTCAAGGTTTGAAGAGCTAAAAGATGTCTAACACTGCTTATTCCTAGGAGTGCGATGCCGAAGGCACTGCGTAGCAGTACGCCATCGCTGTAGGGTGCGTTCCCTGATGTGGCTCCTACTGCCACACCGATAGATTTTTGGGAACGCACCATGCTCATTCATTCGAGCAAGTGATTACAAGCTATACTTTAGAAGGTCATAATCTGAGATTTATTAAACTTCTGAAATGGTAGAGTGAGCAAGGAATCAAGTTCTTTTTTATGTTTCCGATGGGAATCATTCAGACAGAGAATCCCAACGATGGCACTGTTGAAGATATCGAACCAGGAATCCCGCTCGGACAAGCTGAAAAAGTTTACGGTAAAGCGACGTTACCCCTGTGCAACTATATCTTTAGTCTTGATTTACAAGGCTCTCAGAAATCAGCCGAGATAAAGTATCCTCGGGAACCCTGATTCTGTCCCTATTTAACCCCAGTTCGGGTTACTATAGCTAATTTTTGGCTGTTAGCAATTATAGCTCTCAAAAGGGGGTGGGAATGATGAGATCAAGTTTATTTTCGGTCTGAGGATGACGAAAAGATAATTGTTTAGCGTGTAGGTGTAAACGGTCGGACTGCTTACCATTGTACAAGCGATCGCCTAAAATTCCTATCCCTAATCCCGCTTGACTATGAACACGAATTTGATGAGTTCTTCCCGTGTAGGGAATAAATTCTAGCCGAGAATAATTGCCTTCTTTGCCGACAACTTTAAAATAGGTTTGACTAGCTTTCCCCCTTTGCCAGTCCACAGTTTGATAGGGTCGATTTTGCGGATTTCCCCAGAGAGGTAGGTCAATTATGCCTGATTCTCTCTCAATAATTTCTGATAATATAGCTTCGTAGATTTTCTCCACTTCTCGCCGTTGAAATTGTTGGGATAAACAACGATAAATATCTAAACTTTTAGCTAGTAATAATAATCCCGAAGTTTCTCGGTCTAAACGATGAACGGGAATGACATTTTTTCCCTGACGACGAAAACGATTGACCACAGCATCTTGACTATCTTGATAACGTCCTGCTACCGATAATAATCCCGCAGGTTTATTAATAACAATTATTCCCTCGTCTTCGTAGATAATTTCTAGAGATAAACGTAAACCAGAGAGTAAAAAACCCATGAGAGGTTGACATCTTTCTTGACAAGCACCATAAAATTCTCCCTGTTTTCTATCTCGATTCGATTCTCCCCACCAAAATTCGGCCATGGCGACAGGTTTTAATCCTTTCATGGCGGCATAATTTAATAATTTCGGGGCGCAACATTCCCCTGTTCCCGTCGGTAACAAATTACTGCCCATCAATTTAGCTAAGGAGAGAGATTGTCCAGAAAAGTTGTTTAAACAGTAGGATTGATACAGCAATTCCTGTAACTGTTTGGAGAGGTTCCTACGCTGTTGCTTAAGTTCAATAATTCTCTGATTGGCTACGTTTATTTTATCAATTAAGGGTTTTAAAACTTGTTTTTGTTCCTGTTTTAATTGCTTTCTTTCTCTTTTTTCCTGACGACTGATATTATTTAATTTTTCTAATTCTTCTGGGTTTAAATCTCCTAAATTTCTTAACCTATCTCGTTCCTGTTTATGGTTTTGATGTTGTTGCTGTAAAGCTTGTATTTTACGCTCAAAATCTGCTTGATTGAGTCGATATAAATTATGTTCGGGAATTGATTGTAGGGTAATAATTTCCTGTTTAATTGTTTCTAAAAGTTGCAAAACTCGCTTTTCTTCCCGAATAATTTTTTCTCTCCCCACTAGGGACGGAACCCAGCCAGCAGCTTCTCCCTGTCCAGAAAAAGCTTTTAAAATTTCTATTTCGCCATCGGCATTTTCTCCTAATAAAATTCCATACATTTTACCTTGAGGATTGGTGATAGTTGTCATCAAATCTTGGGCAATTTTTTCAGCCAAAAGAGTGCGGGGCAAGCGCAATAACTCGCCCGTTTCGGGACAAATTCCTTGATAATAATAAGTAACTTCCTTCACTATTTAAGAACAGGAAAAGGGGCCAGAGATACCCCTAAGAAAAACAATTGGCAAAGAAATCGATAGTTTCCTGTAAAGCGACAATAAAGCGATCGATTTCTTCTCGGGTATTATAAAAATATAGACTTGCCCGCGCGCTGCCGGAAGCATCAAAAAAGCGGTGTAGAGGTTGGGTACAGTGATGACCGGAGCGAATAGCGATTCCTTCGTGGTCTAATAAAGTGGCTAAATCACTAGCATGAATCCCTTCCACATTAAAGGCGGCTAAACTAGCCCGACCCTGGCCCGTTAAACTAGGTGATGGCCCGTAAATTCTTAAACCCTCAATTTCTCCTAGTTTTTTGAACAAATGGGCGGTTAATTCTTCTTCGTAGGCATGAATATTATCCATACCTAAACCCATTAAATATTCTACCGCAGCACCGAGAGCAATCGCTTCGCCGATAGCGGGGGTTCCCGCTTCAAATTTGTGGGGCAGTTCGGCACAGGTAAAATGGTCTAAATAGACTTCTGCAATCATTTCGCCACCACCAAAAAAGGGCGGCATTGCCTCTAAAATGGCCTCTTTGCCGTACAAAAATCCAATACCGGTGGGGGCGCACATTTTATGACCACTAGCCACCAACCAATCACAATCTATGGACTGCACATCAATGGCTAAATGGGGGACACTTTGACAGGCATCAATTAATACTTTCGCCCCGACTTGATGGGCAAGGCTGACTATTTCGGCAACGGGATTAATACAGCCTAATGTATTAGAAACATGAAGGACAGCAACTAATTTAGTTTTGTCAGATAACAAAGATTTATATTGTTCTAAATCAAAGCTTTCTTCGCTGGTTAATGGCACATATTTAATCACCGCCCCCGTCTTTTGGCAGACAATTTGCCAGGGGATTAAATTACTGTGGTGTTCCATAACCGAGAGAATAATTTCATCCCCTGCTTTCAGGGTATTTAATGCCCAACTGTAGGCGACTAAATTAATCGCTTCCGTGGCGTTGCGAGTATAGACAATTTCCTGACGAGAAGCGGCATTAATAAACCTAGCCACCTTATCTCTGGCTCCTTCGTAGGCTTCCGTTGCCCGGACACTTAAAGTATGCGCCCCCCGATGCACATTGGCGTTATCTTTTTCGTAATAGTTTCGCAGGGTTTCTAATACTTGAATGGGTTTTTGGGAAGTGGCGGCACTATCGAGATAGATAAGGGGTTTATCGTATACGGTTTGATGGAGGATAGGGAAATCGGCGCGGACTTTTTGGGCGAGGGTTTTTTCTTGGATAATTGTCATTTTAGTCAGGAGTCAGAGGGGTACTTTGGGCAGGTTGACACCCACCCCGGTAGAGTTATTCCACACTGCGACAGGCGACGCATTGCCCCAATCTTTGGCGGAGGGATTCTAGAGGAATTTTAGCTAAAATCTCGGCCGAGAAAGCATCAATTAACAAACTGCGGGCGGTGTCGGCGCTTAAGCCTCGGCTTTGCAGATAGAATAAATCATCGGCTTCCAGTTGGCTAACGGTTGCCCCGTGGGAACATTTGACGTTATCGGCGGTAATTTGTAATTCGGGTTTGGTGTTGACTCGTGCCTTGTTAGAAATTAACAAATTCCGATTTAACTGGGAGGCGTTGGTTAATTGGGCGGGCTTGGGAACAAACACTTTACCATTAAAGATAGCGTGAGCGCTACCATCAACGATACATTTATGCAGTTGCTTGGTGATGCCGTGGGGATGGTTGAGATAGATGGCGCTGTGGGTATCGGTGGTTTGTTGTCCAGTAATCATGGCTAATCCGTGCAGATTTGTCTCGGTTTGTGCTCCTTTTTGCAGGATATCGAGGTTATGACGGCAGAGTTTAGCTCCTAGATTTATCTCGTTGAGAGTGTAACGGCTATCGCGCCCTTGTTCAATTATCGTGCGTCCGATGTGAAAACCATCTCCCGATTCCCGTTGTACTCTGGTATGGATGACCTCGGCGTTGGCTTCGAGGTAAATTTCCGTGACAGCGTTGGTGAAATAAGAGTAATTTACAGGTAAATCGGAGCAATATTCGGCTAAAGCCCCGTAGTTCTCAATAATATTGACACTGGCTCCCGTTTCCGCCACGATTAGGCTATGGGGCTGATAAAAGCGGGGAATTTCCTCCACAACGGTGATAAATAAGAGATGTATCGGGGTTGTGACGACGGTGTTAGCGGTGACGTGAATTACTGCCCCATCGCTTAAACCAGCTTGGTTGAGTGCGGTAAAAAATTCGGGTGTTTTTTCTTTGCCTAGATAGTTGACAAGAACATCTTTTTGTGCATTGGCGAGATGCCCGACGCTGACACCGGCGGGTAAAGCGGAGATATCGGACAATTCGGGCTGATAAATGCCGTTAACGAAGACTAGGTGGCTGTTTTTGGCTTCGGGCAGTAAAAAAACAGCTAGGGCATTTTTATCGATTGTAACGGGTTGGGGGACGCGAAAATCGATCGCCCATAGTTGACTTAAATCGGTGAATTGCCATTCTTCGTCTTTTCTGCCAGGGATGGCTAATTCTTGAGCTTTACTGGCTCCCGATTCTCTTAATTCGAGAATTTTACCGTTATCGATAGTGGGAACCGTTTCTCGCAACAATTTTAACAATAATTCTCCTGATTGTTCAGGTTTCGTGATTATGGCTGTCATTGGTAGGAGGGGGTTGGAGGGTTGAGGGTTGGGGTAGTGGGGTGTAGGGTGTGGGGTGTAGGGTGTGGGGTGTAGGGTGTGGGGAGAGGGGAGAATAAATAAAAGCCATCTCCTGCCTCCTGACGACCGGCTACTGACTCCTGCCTCCCCAGACTCCTGATAACTGATAGCTAGATTACTTAACGGCTAATAATTGTTCGTCGAGGAAATCGTAGCCAGTTCTTTCTAATTCGAGGGCTAATTCTTTACCGCCACTGGTGACAATGCGCCCATCGTACATAACATGAATAACATCGGGTTCAATGTAGTTGAGCAGACGCTGATAGTGAGTGATAAGTAAAAAAGCGTTATCGGGAGTAGCTAATTGATTGACTCCCTGGGCAACAATTCGCAAAGCATCGATGTCTAAACCGGAGTCAATTTCATCGAGAATTCCTAAAGTAGGTTCTAATAAGGCCATTTGTAGGATTTCATTACGTTTTTTCTCACCACCGGAGAAACCTTCGTTTAAACTTCTGCTAAGAAAGCTAGGATTCATCTGGACAACTTCTAGTTTTTTCTCGACTAATTCCTCAAAGTCAAAACTATCTAATTCTTCCGAGCCTAGATATTTTTGTCGGGCATTGTAGGCAACGCGAAGAAAATCGAGGTTACTAACGCCGGGGATTTCTAGGGGATATTGGAATGCGAGAAAGATACCCATAAGCGCTCGTTCATCGGGTTCTTTGTCCAAAAGGTTTTCGCCTTTATAAATTATTTCTCCCCCAGTTACTTCATAATCGGGATGTCCAGCGATTACTTTTGAAAAGGTGCTTTTTCCTGAGCCATTGCGCCCCATAATTGCGTGGGTTTCACCTGCTTTAATTTCGAGGTTAACTCCTTTAAGAATCTGGTTTCCATCAATACTAGCGGTCAGATTTTTTACCGATAAAATTACTTCACTCATGAGATGTTTTTCTAGAACAAAAATATTAGTTTTGGTGGTTGACGGCGAATCATCAATTGATGGATAAATTGTCTTAGCTTTTGGTGGGTTACGGCTATCGCCTAACCCACCCTACTTTACTGATTATCCGACGGTTCCTTCTAGCTTGAGACTTAGGAGTTTATCGGCTTCGGCGGCGAATTCCATCGGTAATTTACTGAGGACATCCTTACAGAAACCACTGACTAACATAGAGACAGCATCTTCTTCGGAAATACCCCGTTGTGCGAAGTAGAATAATTGGTCTTCACCGATTTTAGAAGTGGAAGCTTCGTGTTCTACTTTAGCACTGTTGTTATCCACCTGAATATAGGGAAAAGTGTTAGCTTCGGCATTATCTCCAATCAGCATAGAATCACACTGGGAGTAATTTCTTGCTCCTTTGGCTTTCGGTCCCATTTTCACTAACCCGCGATAACTATTTTGGGAGTTACCCGCCGAAATTCCCTTAGAAATAATGGTACTCTTGGTGTTGCGTCCAATGTGAATCATTTTCGTACCTGTATCGGCCTGTTGTTTGTTATTAGTTAGGGCAATTGAGTAGAATTCCCCGACGGAATTATCGCCGACTAAGACACAACTGGGATACTTCCAAGTAATTGCCGAACCAGTTTCCACCTGCGTCCAAGAAATCTTAGAATTAACTCCTTTACACAGACCCCGTTTAGTGACGAAATTGTAAATACCTCCCTTACCATTGGCATCGCCAGCGTACCAATTTTGTACCGTCGAATATTTAATATCCGCATTATCGAGGGCGACTAATTCCACGACGGCGGCATGAAGTTGATTACTATCGTACATCGGAGCGGTGCAACCTTCTAAATAACTTACCGATGCCCCTTCTTCAGCGACAATTAAAGTTCTTTCAAATTGTCCCGTCTCACCGTTATTAATCCGAAAATAGGTGGACAATTCCATAGGACAGACGACACCTTTGGGTATAAAAACAAAGGAACCATCGCTAAAAACGGCAGAATTAAGAGCGGCAAAATAATTATCACCCACGGGAACCACAGTACCGAGATATTTCTGCACCAAGTCGGGATGTTCCTGTAAAGCTTCCGAAATAGAACAGAAAATAACCCCCTGTTCTGCTAGTTTTTCTTTAAAAGTTGTGGCGATAGAAACGCTATCAAAGATAGCATCCACGGCCACGTTAGAAAGGCGTTTTTGTTCCGAAAGGGGAATGCCTAATTTTTCAAAGGTTTCGATTAAAGTGGGGTCAACTTCTTCAAGACTGTTGAGTTTTTCTTTTTTCTGTTTGGGTGCAGAGTAGTAGATAATATTTTGATAATCAATGGCAGGATAGGAAACGTGCGGCCAACTGGGTTCGGTCATCTTTTGCCATTGATGGTAGGCCCGGAGACGAAAATCGAGCATGAATTCCGGTTCCTTCTTTTTCGCTGAAATTAGGCGAATAATCTCCTCATTTAAACCGCGGGGGATGGTTTCCGATTCAATATCGGTGATGAAACCGTACTTGTAGGGTTGGTTAACGAGATTTTTAACGGTGGTTGCACTCATGGGGGTTAGTGTTCTCTCTACGCGGTAGGCAGGGGAGGCAGTTAAACAACAATAAAGTTGTTTAAATTGATTATATAATAGATTAACAACAAAGCTGTTGTCAAAGTCACGGAAAATTTCAGAGGATGCTGGTAAACCTCTGTTATTCAGGTTACTCTGTAGGGGTAATTGGCCGCTCCTTGACCCTCAGCAATTGTACGCTAAAGCCTCTGTTTTTGGTATCATGACCACGACTCAACCCGCCTCGACGAAAGACGATATTCTGCAATATTTGCTCAAAAACGGTCAATCTACAGCCCAAGACTTGGCTGAGGAGTTAAGTATTAGTCCGCAAGCGACGCGCCGCCATCTTAAGGATTTGGAGGGGGAAGGACTGATAGTGGGACTTAAACAAATTTCAAGCCCAAATAAAGCCTAAACTGGCTTTGTAAGCGGCAAACACATCCCGATTCTCGGTCAGCCACTCAAAGAAACGGAAAGACATCGCTGTCCGAAAAGCTTCTAAAGCTTCCACAAA
>NZ_JADBUE010000052.1:0-3025 GCF_020245805.1 Microcystis sp. M179S2
ACATATTTGCGTTTAACGTTAGCCGCAAACTTCCATTTAGGATCAGCATCTTGACTGGTAGCATAAAAAGCTAGTAAACCAGCACTTAACTGAATCGGCACAGAGATGTCTGGCAAAGGAAAATACCGTTCTAATTCTGGTCTGTTTCCCGGCGCTGGTTCTGCGGTAAAGCTTTGACTCCAGACAGGCTCCCAGTTGCTAGAATTACCAGCATTATAGGAAATCATATAGATTTTCGTTGATTGTTTCTAAATATTCATCAACATTGACCCCGCAACTTTCAACTATGTCAAGATATTCCGCAGGAGTAATCTTTAAAGAAAAGAAATCGGACAGCGCTTCCCCACAAATAATTAGATTATTTGAGGTTTCTTCTACGGAAACCTCGTCAAATTTCCCTGGAGTCCATAGCCGCATCCTATCTTTAAGTTGATCCGCATTAATCACGACGGAACCGCTCCGGTTCAAAGCTGACGTTGTGGGTTGCATTAGCACCATTGAAAACGGTATCTTCTAAAATAGAGCTTATTGTCTGTTGATAACGAAGCGTTCCGCTTGTTTGTCCCATGGGAATTGTGTAAGCTTGTCCAGTTTTGGACTTGTATTTTCGCCCGGTGATTCTCGATGTTTCAGTTGTTCCAGCAACAATTGTCGCGATGCGAGCTTTAGCGGATACAAAGCTGCCGTTCTTTTTATAGTCGTTTAGCCCGGTTGTAACCACACCGAACTTAGGTTTAGGTCCAAATCCATTCAAAAAAGCAGCAGACCGACCAGACATCGAAACTAATTGTTTAGCGTCATCATCATCAAATCCGTAGCCAAACGCTTTAACTCCCACCTTAACCTCTCCATTCAGGTTAGGTCTGACGATGTTTGTCTCCGGTCCATTACCCTCACGCCATTTTGCATACTTAACAAAGTCTAAATTCTGTGGAAGGGTGCTAGGGTCAACCTTTCCCAGCTTTAAAGCAGTGTACCAGCAATTCTCATTTTAAAAAGTAACAAGTGATACAGACAGAAACAAAGCTTTAAGCAAGCTACAAAATGCGCTCCCGCGAGTGCGACTGCATCGCAGAGAAGTGAGTATATAGAGTATTTATACTCAAAATATTTGAAAGATGGGAGAAATCTAGAACAAAAGTTCTCTACATCAGAAAGAGAACCAAATAAAAATTGATGATTGTTGTCTGTTGAGGTAAAATTATTAAGTTGGAAATATTAATTAATCAAACTGTTCTGCGATGACGAAAAAGGCTGTGACTTGAGAAATTCCTGAATTAATACAATTTTTAGTTCAAGAATTACATGACTTACCCGATGACAGAAAACCAGGAAACAATACCAAATATCAGGTAGAAGATGCAGTTAAGGCGGCTTTTTCGGTTTTTTTTACTCAGTCACCTTCTTTTTTAGAGCATCAACGTTTGATGAAAAGTAGTAAGGGAAAAGATAATGCTTCAAGTTTATTTGGTATCAAAAAAATACCTTGGGATAATCAAATCAGAAACCTGTTAGATCCTATCCCAGCTGCCACAATATTTGGCTCTTTTCAACAAGTCTATCAATGGTTAAAAAAACAGGGAGTTATTAAAAATTTTTTCTACTTAGATGAGGAAATTTTAATAGCTTTAGATGGTACGGAATATTTTTCTTCAAAGAAAATCAGTTGTCCCCATTGTAATTGCCGCAATCATCGTAAGGGAACGACAACTTATTTTCATGGTTGCGTCACGCCAATTGTGGTTTCTCCTGAGCAAAAACAAGTGATTAATTTAGAACCAGAATTTATTAAAAAACAAGATGGGCAGCAAAAACAAGATTGTGAAAATGCGGCTGTTAAAAGATGGTTAGATAAGAATCATCAAAAGAAGTATGGTTATCCTGTAACCCTGTTAGGAGATGACTTATACTCTCGCCAACCTATCTGTGAGTTAGCTCTAAAACAAGGTTATAATTTTATTTTTGTTTGTCTTGAAACTTCTCATAAAACCTTATATGAATGGCGAGAATTTTTAGAAAAAAGTGGAGAAGTTAAAGCCGTAGAAAAGAAACAATGGGATGGACGAAAGAATCTCATTTATCGTTATCGTTATGTTTCTAGAGTTCCTCTGAGAGAGGTCGAGTCAAGTCTCGAAGTTAATTGGTGTGAAGTCACGGTCATTAATGAAAAAACACCGAAAATTATCTATCAAAATAATTGGATTACCAATCATCAAATTACTGAAAATAATGTTGAAAAAATTGTCAAAGCTGGACGCAGCAGATGGAAAGTTGAGAATGAAGGAAATAACGTTCTTAAAAATCCCGGTTATAATTTAGAACATAATTTTGGTCATGGTCAAAGTCATTTATGCGAGTTCTTGTTGTCTTTAAATTTACTAGCTTTTTTATTTCATACCGTTTTAGATTTAGTTAATCATACTTATCAAAAGATTCGTGAGTTATTAGTTACTCGCACCAGTTTTTTTAATGATATTCGTACTTTATTAAAATATTTTTGGTTTAAGAATTGGTCAGAGTTTTTCTTGTTTATTCTTACCGAATATGTCCCGCTCAAAAAAATAAATTCTAGTTAAAAATGTCAATTTTTCGAGAGAAGGAAAGATTATTTTATTCATTGAAAAAACCACAAATTAGGTCAGAATTTCAGCTAAATTTATGAGTTGAGATAAGTTTTTTATGGGCAGATATTTTAAAACTGTCTCTTGAAGCTAATTATGATGATTATCTTGAAAAAAAATGATAATTAGACAGAAGTTCTCTTGTTCACATAGAGAACTTTATCTTCTTTTGTTTTCAAAATGAGAATTGCTGCTTTTTTTGCCGTCGTAGAGATGAGTAGTGACGGCGACTATTCCGTTGTCTGTCTTGCCAATTTCTCCCAAGTACTGCCTGCCAACTCCGGCGGTCAGATTGCCACTTTTTCGATGTCCTGAGTCATCGACAATCAGGGAAAATCCTCGGGGTATTTGCGTCTGGCGGCATTGGTTCATCACTTGCAACCGACATTCATTCACCTGACGGT
>NZ_JADBUE010000053.1:0-9180 GCF_020245805.1 Microcystis sp. M179S2
GAACCCTTATATAGAAAGGCATTTGGCGATTTTTGTCAATTATTTTTGATCTAGAGCGAACTAATCAATTAAGTCTCTTGCCAGATAAGGATTTAGTCGATTTATGCCCCCCTATCGAACCATACCAGGTAACGAAGAACCATTATTTCTATCAGGAACAAGTCAAAGAAAAATATTTATTTTAATTATCTGCTTGGCATTTATCCAGTCAAGAATATATCGGGGAAACCCTGAGATTAATTGATGATCACGGTAGCGGAAAAGTCTTAGATTTTGGTGGCGGAATCGGTACTCATGCCCTAGCTGCCGCAATAAATTCTGGGGTTGAACAGGTGATCTATTGCGATCTTAATCCCCTACATCATGAATTTGTTCGCTTTCGTGCCGAGCAATTAAATCTCGATACTAATAAGCTCTCATTCTATACGGAAATTCCCGAACGGCTAAAATTTGACACGATTATCTGTTTGGATGTCATCGAGCATTTGCCCTCACCTACAGTCCAACTTAAAAAGTTCTATGACTGGTTAAACCCAGGAGGAAAGCTAATTATTAACTGGTATTTTTTCAAAGGATTTAATCAAGAATATCCCTTTCATCTCGACGATCCCAAAATTATTGAGAGCTTTTTTCAAACCCTACAAAAAGATTTCCTAGAGATTTTTCATCCCTATCACATTACCGTGCGCTGTTATCGAAAAAATCAATAATTGCCGGAAGAAGATCAAACCAGAGGATGATAGAAAAGTTAGAATTACCCTTGCAACTATGACCCTAGATATTATCCCCGAAGGCGAAGAACGCAAAGTGGAAGCTGTCAGTAGTGCCGCCATTGATGGTGCGCCGATCGCCTATATTGTCGTCTTAGCCGCCATTGTCACTACCCTTTCTTTTATTCCCTTCTCCATTGTCCTCGCTTCCGGCGGTAGTATGCCCCTCAGTCAAGCGGTTTTTCCCCTCTTGGGTTGGTTACTCGGCCCGATCGCTGGGGCGATCGCTAGTGGCATCGGGTCCTTAATTGGGGCTTTCCTTGCCCCCTACACGGCAGGAATTCCCGCTATTTCGGTCTTTGGGGCAATTATAGCCAGTTTTGTGGCGGGAACGATGGTTTTAGGCAAAAAACGCCGTTATTGGTGGTTAGGATTAACGTTAATTTTTCTGATTCCCCTGTTTATCTACGCTAACCGGGCGATCGGACTGAACGGCATTTCGCCACGAATCTTTATTGCCGGGGCTTTCGTCGATTGGTCAGCTTTGGTATTATTTATCCTACCAACCCGGACTCTTTTTACCCATTGGATCAAAGGCAGCAATTTGGCCCTAGTAGCGGCGGGAATTTTTGGGGGTACCTGGACCGCCAGCGGCCTCTCCCATTTAGGGGCCGTCGCCATTACCTACTCGATTTTTAACTGGCCCGAAGAAGTCTGGATCGCTTTAATTCCGATCATTCCTGTAGAAAATCTGATTCGTTCCTTTGTCGGTATGGTGATCGGTTGTGGTGTGATTGCCGGTTTACGGGCGATCGGTCTGGTTAAATCAAGAGAGGCGATCTACTAAGGGACTTGCGCTTTGATAATGTACCATTTATGGCTTGTCTGATTCTTCTACAGAGCGACTGTCTGGCTGGGATATTATTCCTACGCAGGTTCCTAAATAGGAAGTTTTCCTTTTGGGGAGTGGGGGGTCGAGTGTCGGGACGGACGCAAGGGCAAGAATTGCCTGGTTGCCTCCAACCCCCCACCGAAAAAAAGAGAACTAGCGTTTTAGCCAACTCATCATCGCCCGCAGATCTTGACCGACTTCTTCGATCGAATGTTCTGCTTCTTGACGACGCATAGCGGTGAACCCCGGTTTACCTGCTTGATTTTCGAGGACAAACTCTCTGGCGAATTGTCCCGATTGAATTTCCCCGAGGATTTTCCGCATTTCGGCCTTAGTCGCTTCCGTCACCACCCGCGGACCGCGAGTGTAGTCACCGTACTCGGCTGTATTGGAAATACTATCGCGCATTTTGGCTAAACCGCCCTCGACGATCAGATCGACGATCAGTTTCACTTCGTGTAAACACTCAAAATAGGCTAATTCGGGCTGATAACCAGCTTCCACGAGGGTTTCAAAGCCGGCTTTAATTAAAGCACTTAAACCGCCGCATAATACTGCCTGTTCGCCAAAAAGGTCTGTTTCTGTCTCCTCGCGGAAAGTGGTTTCCAAAACTCCGGCCCGAGTGCCACCGATACCTTTAGCGTAGGCCATCGCCCGATCGCGTGCTTGGCCGGTAGCATCTTGATAGACGGCGAATAAACAGGGGACTCCTTGACCTTGTTCGTAGGTGCGACGGACGAGATGGCCCGGTCCTTTGGGTGCGACCATAACCACATCAACGTTAGCCGGGGGAACCACTTGACCGAAATGAATATTAAAGCCGTGGGCAAAAGATAAAACCTTGCCTTCGCTTAAATTCGGGGCAATTTCGTGGAGATAAATCGTTTTCTGCACTTCATCCGGTAAGAGGATCATGATCCAGTCGGCAATTTTAGCGGCTTGGGCCACATCATAAACCGGAATACCGGCTTCTTTGGCTTTGATTGCCGATTTACTGCCGGGATATAGACCAACAATCACATTAACGCCACTATCCTTGAGATTTAATGCGTGGGCATGACCCTGGGAACCATAACCAATAATAGCGATCGTTTTTCCCGCTAATAAATCTAAATTGGCATCCTCATCATAGTACATTCGTGCCATCGAAATCGCTCCTTAACTTCTTTTGTCACTGTGCAAACTCCTAATTATAGGGGAAAATCACGCCCGTCAGAAGCATTTGATCGCCGGTTTCCTGGAGTCAAGA
Organism: Microcystis sp. M179S2; assembly: GCF_020245805.1. Classification (NCBI taxonomy): domain Bacteria; kingdom Bacillati; phylum Cyanobacteriota; class Cyanophyceae; order Chroococcales; family Microcystaceae; genus Microcystis; species Microcystis sp. M179S2. Next base: position 2,852 of record NZ_JADBUE010000053.1, read on the forward strand.
AAAAATAGTGCCTAGAAAAATTGAAATTTTCTCTAGATAATTGGGTATTCTAACTAGGCTTGGCTGGCTTGATCTAGTGGAGCAGAAAAAAAAGGGGGGGTAATGGCCAATTTTTCGCTTGGACTTGGTTCTTTCACCAAAATTGAGTACAATGTCACTATCATTAAGCACTTCCTCTCCTCTCACCTAGTTAAGATTAACCTCGATCTGAACACAGATAATCGGGTTAGTATTTAGTGCAGAAATAGCTTCTCTCCTTCTCGATTTTTACCTTTTCTGGGTAATTTACCCAGTCAGGATCGTTTATAGACTGATTTACTGCCTTGATCGACCCTAGATAAAATCAGGTCAAAAAATTATTGGCTTTGTTAATCACTAATTCTCTTAGAGCTGCCCGGGAAAATCTATGGTAAGTTTTTTTAAAAAGCTATTGACAAAAAAACCTCAAGGTGTTGGGTTAGAGATCACCCCAGAGCGTATTAACATAGCTCAGATCGCCAAACAGGGACAAAATTATAAATTAGTTAAATGTTGTTCGTCGGATATCCCGGAAGGCATCTTTGAGGAGGGAAAAATCGTCGATTCCCCCGCTTTAGCGGAATTAATCCAAGAAGTCCTCAAGGAAAATAAAATTAACAGCAAACGAGTCGCTACTGGTGTGCCGATGCGCGAGTCAATTATCCGGATTATCCCCATTCCCTCGGAATTGGACGATCAGGAATTGCACAATCTGGTCTTAAATCATGAGGCTAGTTTATACCTTCCCTATCCTCGCGAGGAAGTGGATCTCGACTACCAAAAACTACGCTACTTTCAGGATGAAGACGGGATCGAAAAAGTACAAGTATTATTAGTTGCTACTCGTCGGGAGATTACCGATGCCTATATGGAAACCTTCCAACAGGCAGGATTACAGGTAGATGTGCTAGAAATTAATAGTTTTGCCCTAATTCGGACGATTCGCGAGCATTTGCGACAGTTTAGTTCCAATGAAGCCGCCGTTATTGTTGATATAGAATTTGATAACACGGAAATTGCCATCGTGGTGGACGGCGTTCCCCAATTTTCCCGCACTGTCCCCATCGGCACTTTCCAGCTACAAAATGCCCTCTCCAGGGCGATGAATTTGCCCACCTCCCGCAGTCCTGAGATTCTTTTGGGGATGACAATTCCGATTATTGCCTTTGATAGTCTTAGCACCAATACCGGCACTTCCGGGGCCCCTACTAACGCCGGGATGACGGCACTGATGCGCGTTTTAGGGGAATTAACCGATGAGTTACGGCGATCGATTAATTTCTATCTTAACCAAAGTGATGAAATGGAAATCGTCCAGTTACTTTTAGCCGGTCCCGGGGGCGGTTTAGCGCAACTAGACGAATACTTTACTCAACGTCTCAGCGTCCCCACCATGGCAATCGATCCGATCGCATCACTGAACTTAGATACAACTCAAGAGATTCCTAATACCGAAAGACCTGGATTAGGAACAGTTCTCGGTTTAGGATTACGGGAGGTATAGACAAAAATTATGTATAGTCTTGACGTTAATTTTCTTAAGGATCGCCATCTTAACCAAACGGGCAAAGGAACCCCCGCGGTCAAGATTTCCACCGCTATTAACCTGCGTAAACAAACACCCCTGTGGATCGGTGTGGGAGTGGGGGCAGGATTATTGACACTGACGGGATTACTCGGTTTAATCGTCGGTTTGCAAACCAGCGAAACTCAGGCCCTAATTCAGCAACTGGACTCGGAATTAGGTCAACTGCAAGCCCAAAGCAAAAAGCTAGAAGACATGAAAGCGCAACTAACGGCGGTAGGAGAAGAAAATGAAGCTCTGGTGACTGTATTCAATCAGATTAGGCCTTGGTCAGCTATTCTTCAGGAAATTCGCCTGCAAACTCCCCCTAGCGTCCAGCTAACCAGTGTGCAGCAGGTGGAGGTTCCCGCTGCCCCAGATCAAGGGCAACCGAATCGGGCTACTCAGTTAAAAATCAGTGGTTTTGCCAGTAGTTACGAAGCAGTAAATGATTATCTCTTAACCCTGCAAGCTTCTCCTTTTTTACAGGGCAAGAAAACCGCGATCGAAAGTGCTGCCCTGGCCGATTTACCCGTACAGGTGGCCAATCAGTACAAAAATATTAATGTCACTTTCCCCCAAGCGGTTCAATTTGTGATCACCGCCCAATTAAGTGATACTCCCGCTACTCAACAACTGCCCAATCTCGCCCGGAATGGAGCACTCGGAGTTGTCACTAGGATTAATACTCTCAAACGCCAAGGAGCCATTCAACCATGACCTTTACCGAAGAATTTGAAGATCGGGAATTAGAGGAATTTGACGAGTATCCTATCGCTTTCGGGATAACTTTTACTCCCCGCAATAGTGGCATCGCTGCCGCTGTGCTAGGTTTACTTGGCTCTTTCTATCTGCTTTTTAACTGGGTGATGCCCGCTTATGATACCTGGCAACAGTTGCAAAACGATGCAGCTGGCAAACAACAACAGATAGATCAACAAAAAAGCGGTCTCAGACCAGCCGAATTAGCAAAAATTGAGAGTCAGTTGCAACAAAAAGAGGCAACTAAACAGCAAATACTCTCGCTTTTTGCGAAAGAAAAAGACTTAAGCACTATTCTCTTAGATATTAGTAATATCTTTAAGTCTCGCAATGTTAAGCTGATTAGTTTCCAACCCCAACGACTAGAACCGGTGGTGGTCTCCGATGGTTCCCTCGGTAGCGCAGTTAATAATAAGCTCAAACGTCAAACTCTTAACGTCAAGCTCGAAGGGAACTATGCTAACACTCAAGAGGTTATTCGGGATTTAGAAAGATTACAGCCGCTCATTTTGCTAAACAGTCTCAATACCCAGATGGAAAAGGAAGGATCGGCGGTTAAAGTGGTTAGTACCGGCAACAATAAAGCCACTATCGTTCCCCAAGGCGATAAACCCGTTACTACCACCTTTCTTCTCGATGTGATTATTCCTCTCAATGCCGCCGAATTAGCGAAATTAGCACCGCCCCCCCCCGCCGAAGGTCAACCCCCCGCTAGTCCGCCCCAATAATAGTCTTCAATCCGGTGTGAGTATTGCGTTTTTTGTCCGTTGAATCCCCCAATTGTTGAGGAGTGAATAAAGTGAATCCGTCCCGCTATGCCCTGTTTATCCCCCAAATTGCCTCGTTTTTATTGATGGCTCCCCTGAGCGCTTTGGCCGAAACCCCCATTTCCTTCGATGGTTCAGAGTTAAAATCCCCTACATTAAAAGTTGAATTTTGGCAAGAGTTAAGTAAAGAAAATTTACAAAAGTCGCCAAATCAGCTTGTCCCTTCCAGCGCGGCCGTACAAAAGGAAATCAGCGATCGCATTTTAGCCAGGGAAAAACTGCTCGCCCAAAGTGCGCCCATGGTTCCCAACCCCGAAATTATCATTCAAGGCGTACCCCAAGCCCCTGGCGCTCCCACCCTACCCCGGGCCGTCGCCCCACCGGTGGGAGATATTGCCATCTCTAACATCGATGCTAGTGCCGAAAAGGTCAAATTCGATCGCAATATGACTGTACCTCGTGTTTTACTCCGGGAAGCTTCCGCTAGAGAAGTGTTAATGACCCTTGCTAACTATGCCGGTTATAACGTCGTTTTCACCAGCGCCCAGGGGGAAGCTAACGCCACCTCTCAGACAGTTTCCTTGGAATTTACTAACGAATCGGTGGAAAACATTTTTAACGCCGTCTTGTTAATTTCCGGACTCCAAGCTAACCGTCAGGGTAAAACCATCTTTGTCGGGGCGCAATTACCCCAAGGGGCTCGTAATCTAATTAGCCGCACCCTGCGTCTCAATCAAGTTAAAGCTGTCGCCGCCGCCATTTTCCTCGCCACCCAAGGGGCGGAATACCAGCGTTTAGTTACCCAAACCGAGGATATCGTCGATCCCCTCACCGGACGAGTAACCGGTCGCCGGGATGTTGCTCCCACCCTAGAGCCACTGACCCCCCAAAACACAGAAGGATCAAAAGCTGCCCTACTTTTAACCGGTTTAAGAATTGCCGCCGATGATCGCCTGAATTCTATTAATTTAATCGGCGAACCCCGACAAGTCCAGATCGCCACATCCTTATTAACCCAACTGGATGCCCGTCGCCGTCAGGTGGTGGTTAATGTCAAAGTTATCGATGTCAACCTGCTCAATACAGACCGCTTTAACAGTAGTTTTTCCTTCGGTTTTAACGATGGTTTCTTCGTTCAAGATAACGGGGCAGCAGTGCTGAACTTTGGTAATATGAACCCACCCACTAGCTCAACTGTAGGCAGACCGGGGGCTTTCGCACAGCCTGTTGTGCCGATTTTTGATATCATATCGGGTACGGGGACAGCAGCAATTCAACCTTTTATTGACATTCAGAATGGCGCTCCTTTTGGCCGTGTTAACCAGGGACTCAATGACTTTTCAGGGGGTCTAACACCCTACTCGCGCCCTAGTTTTGGTGGGATTAGTAATCCTTTTCAGCCCGGATTGAGTAAATTTACACCAGGCGAGCCAGGCACGTTCAATCCCATCACCGGAGTCACGACACCCGCTAAACCAGATGTCTTCACCTACGAACCCCCGACCCTCTTCCAGTATCCTCAAAAATTCCTGATGACCCTGCAAGCGTCAATTCAGACAGGAAATGCCAAGATTCTCACCGATCCCTCCCTGGTGGTGCAGGAAGGTCAACAGGCCACCGTTAAGCTCACCGAGAAAGTGCTAGAAAGTGTGGAGACAAGTGTAGATCCTCTCAGTGGCGAACGCACCACTGTCCCTGTACTGGCCGATGCTGGATTAACTTTAGCGGTAAACGTCGATCAGGTGGATGATAACGGCTTTATTTCCCTGTCGGTTAGCCCTACCATCGCCTCTCCGGGGTCTCCAATTCAATTTAATAGCGGTGGTCTCACAATCAACACCCTTACCCCTCTGATTCGTCGGGAATTGACTTCTGGTTTAGTTCGTCTCCGGGATGGACAGAGTTTAATTCTTTCCGGCATTATCCAAGAGCGCCAACAGAGTTCTGAGACAAAAGTGCCGATTTTAGGCGATATTCCCATTTTAGGGGCTTTATTCCGCAGTCGTACCAATCGCAACGAGCGATCGGAGGTGATTATTCTCCTCACTCCTAAAATTATCGAGGATACGGCCACCTCTACCCTCGGCATCAACTATCAACCGGGCCAAGATGCGGCGGAAATGCTTCAGCGTCAAGGTTTCCCCGTACAACCGCGACAGTAATCAGTAATCAGTTATATAGGGCTGGCTGAATAAATCTAAAAACCTTATCCAACAAGGTTTTTAGACCTTTTGGAAATCCAAAAGTGCCTGGCATGGGAGTGATCGGGGGGAAAATTCCGGGACTTTTTCCCTGAAAATTAGGTAATTGACCACCTGAAAATCGGTAAAACCCTACACCCCACACCCTACACCCTGCCCCCAGGAAAAACTTTTTGCCGCAAGCCCTAAGTAGGGTTTGCGGCAAAAAGTCGCTCAAAGAATTATGCTATTGAGTGCCAATAATTTGTCGCCCGAGGGATAAGTTTTACTTGAGTAAAATATAGCGTTTCTCACACCTGTGTGGCACAGTCAAACCTTTGCTGATTAAGCTTTTCACCATCGACAATGTACCTCTTGCGAACAGGAAACGCTATAACTTTTAACATAATTTTTATTAAAGCGTTGGTGGCATCTTAGTTCATTTGTTCGCAGAAAAAGCCAGAAAGACAAAAAAAGCCCAAAAAACTGCCGAAGCAGTCGGGAAAGATTAACAACCAAAAAGGTAAGAGCAATGGACGTTTCTGAAGTTTCAGGTAGTTTCGTCATGCACAGATTTAAACCAAATCTTGGTGGTGATTCGGTAGTAGTGATGGCGGCTTAATCCTTTGCTTTGCTGTGCATTGTAGTCATGGATAAAATACCAAAGGGTTCCCCAACGTGATTCTCCATTTTTTTGATGCTTGATGGCTACTGGCAAAAGATAGCCACTGCTGATTGTGTCAATTGATCAAACCATTGTTAAAATGGGATCACCTTGAACCTTTCCTATTCTCTTTGAGTTGCTTGTCTAACCTGTTCGATCTCTAATTCTAAAGCTTGTGCTATCTGTTCAAAGTTTAATCCTAAGGCCAATAAACGAGGAATAGAGGCTAATTTTGCCGCTAATTCGCCTTCTTGTCGGCCTTCCTCTCTACCTTCTTCTAAAGCTTCCTGATACACTTTAGTTTGTTTTAAATCGCTTAAACTAAACATCGCTTCTATCTCCTTTCTACTGACTTGGGGTAACTTATAAACCAA
>NZ_JADBUE010000054.1:0-9535 GCF_020245805.1 Microcystis sp. M179S2
CACCCCACTTCCCCAATTCCCCACTTCCCCAATTCCCCAATTCCCCAATTCCCCAATTCCCCACTTCCCCACTTCCCCAATTCCCCAATTCCCCACTTCCCCACTTCCCAACAGCCAGCCCGATTTCCCCAAGGTAACAAAACCAGATATTCTACTAAATAGTCGCCTATCACACCAGCCTGATCTCGTGGTCGTCCAATGCAGTTTGCCAAGATATTAATCGCCAATCGCGGGGAAATCGCCTTAAGAATCCTTCATAGTTGCGAAGAATTGGGCATTAGAACCGTTGCCGTCCACTCTACCATCGATCGCCATGCCCTTCACGTTCAACTGGCCGATGAGAGTGTTTGTATTGGTCCGCCCCCAAGTAGCAAAAGTTACCTAAATATCCCTAATATCATCTCGGCTGCCCTAACACGCAACGCCACGGCCATCCATCCCGGTTACGGTTTTTTGGCAGAAAACGCCCGCTTTGCCGAAATTTGTGCCGATCATCAGTTAACTTTTATCGGTCCGTCTCCCAGTGCTATTCTGGCTATGGGGGATAAATCTACCGCTAAAAAAACCATGCAAAAAGCGGGAGTTCCCACTATCCCCGGCAGTGGTGGTTTAATTACCTCAGAAGCGGAAGCAAAACGTATCGCTGATGACATCGGTTATCCTGTCCTGATCAAAGCCACCGCCGGCGGTGGAGGGCGTGGGATGCGTCTTGTCAAGAGTGCAGATGAACTAGGTAATATGTTAAAAGCCGCCCAAGGGGAAGCAGAAGCGGCTTTTGGCAATTCAGGAGTATATCTAGAAAAATTTATCGAATGTCCCCGACATATCGAGTTTCAGATTTTGGCCGATAGTCACGGTAACGTGATCCATTTAGGAGAAAGAGACTGTTCGATTCAGCGACGACACCAAAAACTGCTAGAAGAGGCACCCAGCCCCTTCTTAACCCCCCATTTACGCTCAAAAATGGGTAATGCCGCCGTTAAAGCCGCTAAATCGATTAATTACGTCGGGGTGGGAACTGTGGAATTTTTAGTCGATAAACAGGGCAATTTTTACTTCATGGAAATGAACACCCGTATTCAGGTGGAACACCCCGTCACGGAGATGATCACGGGGATAGACCTGATCCGAGAACAAATTCTGGTGGCACAGGGCGAAAAACTGCAAATTAAGCAAGATCAGGTGATATTTAGAGGGCATTCGATCGAGTGTCGCATTAATGCCGAGGATCCCGATCACAATTTTCGCCCTCACCCCGGCAAAATTAGCGGTTATCTGCCCCCCGGCGGTCCCGGTGTCCGCATGGATTCCCACGTTTACACCGATTACGAAATCCCCCCCTATTACGATTCCCTAATTGGGAAATTAATTGTCTGGGGAGAAAATCGCGAAACTGCGATTAAACGCATGAAACGCGCCCTGCGGGAATGTGCGATCACGGGAGTACCGACGACTATTGATTTCCATCGTAAAATATTGGAAACTCCCGCCTTTTTAGCTGGAGATGTTTACACTAATTTCATCCAGGAACATCTCTTGCCCTAGGGTGTTACCATGAATTTTAGACGAGAGTAGGCTAGGGATAATAATGACAGTAGAAGTTAAATTTAACTCGTTTCAACTCAGCGATGAACAGTTCTTTCAACTTTGTCAGGATAACCGAGATTTGCGCTTGGAACGCAACCCAAAAGGAGATTTAATTATTATGCCACCGACTGGAGGAGAAACCAGTAATTCTAACGCTGGAATCACTGCCCAATTATGGTTATGGAATAACCTAAATAAATTAGGTGTAGTTTTTGATTCTTCTGGAGGATTTAAACTACCTAATGGGGCCGATCGCTCTCCCGATGCTGCTTGGATACCTTTAGAAAAATGGCAAGCTTTAACCCCGCAACAAAAGGAAAGATTTTTACCTCTATCTCCCGATTTTGTCATTGAATTAATGTCTCCTAATGACAACATAGAAACTGCTAGGAAAAAAATGCAGGAATATTTAGATAATGGAACTCGTTTAGGTTGGTTAATCAACAGAAAAACTAGAGAAGTAGAAATTTATCGTCAAGGACAGGCAGTAGAAATTTTAACTAATCCAGAAAGTTTATCGGGGGAAAATATTTTATCTCAATTTGTCTTAGAACTTGATAGTATTTGGTAATTATATAATCCTATAAAAGAGAATCTAAACATGATGACAGTAGTAGAAATTAAATTTGAATCTTGGCAACTCAGCGATGAACAGTTTTTTCAACTTTGTCAGGATAACCGAGATTTGCGCTTGGAACGCAACCCAAAAGGAGATTTAATTATTATGCCACCGACGGGAGGAAAAACGGGCAATAGTAACGGTAGAATCACCCAACAATTATTTAATTGGTCAGATAACAATGGTACGGGTATCGCTTTTGATTCTTCCACAGGATTTAAACTACCGAATGGGGCTGATCGCTCTCCCGATGCTGCTTGGATACCTTTAGAAAAATGGCAAGCTTTAACCCCACAACAAAAGGAAAGGTTTTTACCTCTATCTCCCGATTTTGTCATTGAATTAATGTCTCCTAGTGATAGCCTAGAAACCGCTAGGAAAAAAATGCAGGAATATTTAGATAATGGGACTCGTTTAGGTTGGTTAATCAATAGAAAAACTAGAGAAGTAGAAATTTATCGTCAAGGACAGGCAGTAGAAATTTTAACTAATCCAGAGAGTTTATCGGGGGAAAATATGCTGCCAGAATTTAGTTTAAATCTTACTTTGATTTGGTAAATCAGAGGTAGTGATTGCCGTTTAACGCTTTGCTTTGTTGGGCATTGTCTTCATCGATAAAATACCGAATTCATTTTTAAGGAAGATAGTCATAATCAAGGATTTCTGCAAGGGTGAAGGGAGATTCAATCGGGAATAAATCAGCAGCAAGTTGATATTTTCTGAAAGTATCTTCTCTGGCCGCTTGATAACAATCTATCCAGATTTCAGGAATCAATCTTCTCAGACTTGGACTCTCTCTTAATAAGCGTTGAACTTGTCGGCGTTGTTCAACAATTGTGCTGCGCCACCCTTGAGCATTTGCTTCCTTTTCAGTTAGCCAGTAAGTCAATTTAAGCAAATGTTCGGCAATGATGGTTAAGCGACTTTCTAGTTCTCGTTTTTCACTCCTGCCCATCGTTTCAATTTCTTCGATTAAATTTTCTAAGTCTAATTTTTCAAAACGATGTTCTTTGAGTAAATTAGCGGTTTCTTGTAACCATCCGTAGAAATCTTCTTGATAAAGACTTTTACCTGACGAGACTAAAGACTTTTCGATGCTCATTTGATGATGACCTAGAAATATAATAGAGCAATCGGCGATTCTTACCACTGTTGCCTCTTGCCTGTTGCCTCTTGCCTGACTTCTGCCAGAAGTCTAATATCGCAGGATTACTCCTGAAAACATCAGAGCTTTAAATTTAAGCTAAAATTGGGTAAAACATCTTCACCCGACAAATCAGTGGGATTTTCTAAGATATCTACTTCCCTTGCTTGACGATAAATTTCAACTTGCCGATTCTGGGGATCGATTAACCAGCCTAACCTTGCCCCATTTTCCCTATATTCGAGCAGTTTTTTCTGTAATTTGTCAAGACTATCCGATTCAGACCGCAATTCGACCACAAAATCGGGACAGAGGGGAATAAATCCTTTTTTCTGCTTAGGGGTTAAAGATTCCCAGCGTTCTCGACTCACCCAAGATAGATCGGGAGAACGAATCGCCCCATTTGGCAGTCTAAATCCAGTGGAAGAGTCAAACCCGACTCCTAAAGCTTCATTTTCTTCGCACCAGCGACCCAGTTGAGTCGTTAAGCTAAAATTACGCTGTCCTGATTCGCCACCTGTAGGGGGATTCACGATTAATTCTCCTTGGGCTGTACGTTCTAATTTTAAGTCACGGTTGACCATAGCAAGGGCTTCAAACTGTTCAAGGGTGATAGAGAGAGCGATCGCGCTAGGAATTTCTAAGGAGAGGGTTTCGGGTGAGGTAGTAACTGCTAACATAATCCTTTGATCAGGTGGAACTCATATATACTATTAAAGATTATTTGTCAAGTTTTTGCTCAGACTTCTTTAGCTTGCGCTGACCAAATTCCCTATTTTTTGGGGAAGCTTCCACCTCGAGCGGGCGGGTTCAATAAATAACAGGTTATAATAGCGAATAATTAACTAAATTTACCTAAAAACCATCGATCGTGTTCTACGCTATTGATTTCGGAACCAGTAATACCGTCATTACTCGTTGGAATGGGGCGACAAATAGGGCCGAAACCGTGAAATTATCGGAGTTATCCCAACAAATAGTCGACAATCCCCCCCTAATTCCCAGTTTACTCTATATTAAATCAGCCAATCCCCTGCAAGTAATTGCCGGTCAAGCAGTGCGCGATCGGGGTTTAGATATCGATCGAGACCCGCGTTTTTTTCGTCGCTTTAAACGAGGTATCGGCGCAAAAATTCAAGGATTTTTACCTGAATTAGAGGAAACTGTCCTCAGTTTCGAGGGGGTTGGCCAATGGTTTCTCGATAGCATCATCGACCAATTAAAATACACCGCCCCGGAAACCCCCCAATCTCTAGTTTTAACCGTCCCCGTCGATAGTTTTGAAAGTTACCGCAATTGGTTAAGCAATGTTTGTCAGGGGTGGGAAATCGAACAAATTCGACTAATTGATGAACCCACGGCCGCCGCTTTGGGTTATGGAACCACTGGGGATCAAGTGATTTTAGTGGTAGATTTTGGCGGTGGCACTCTCGATCTTTCTTTGGTACAATTAGATTTAGATAATCCTCAAAAAAATCAAGGTTTTATTCTCAAGTGGGGAGAAAAACTTTTAGGCAATAATTCTGCCCAAAAAACTAAACTAGCGAGAGTTTTAGCCAAGGCGGGGACAAATTTAGGGGGGTCAGATATCGATGATTGGATCGTCGATTATTTTGCCCAAAAGCAATCTTTAGCGAAAACTTCCCTGACTACTCGTCTAGCAGAAAGATTAAAAATTAAACTTTCTTCCCAATTAACCGCCGAGGAGGTATATTTTGATGAGGAAAATTTCGAGAGTTACGAGTTAAGCTTGGATCGAGAACAATTGACTGATATTCTCCAACAACAAAACTTTTTTCATCAATTAGATGATTTAATGACGGGAGTTTTGCAACAGGGAAGACGCAATGGAGTTGAAGTTAGCGATATCGATGCGGTGTTATTAGTCGGGGGAACCGTCCAAATTCCGGCGGTAAAAGATTGGGTGCGACAGTATTTTGATAGTAGTAAAATTAAAGAGGATCGACCCTTTGAAGCGATCGCTTTGGGAGCGTTACAATTAGCCCAAGGTTATCAAGTCAAAGATTTTCTCTATCATAGCTACGGGATTCGTTACTGGAATCGTCGCCAAAATGCCCACGCTTGGCATCCGATTATTAACTCTGGACAACCCTATCCCATGGAAAAACCCCTGGAATTAGTCCTAGGTGCTTCCGTGGACAATCAACCTAGCATTGAATTAATTATCGGCGAATTGGGCACAGAAAGGGGGGCGATCGAGGTCTATTTTGATGGTGATAAATTAATTACTCGTTCCCTCGGTAATGGAGAAACTAGCGTCCAACCCTTAAATGATCGCGAGGGGGCCCGATCGATCGCTCAACTCGCTCCTTTAGGTTTGCGGGGCAAAGATCGCATTAAAGTGCAGTTCTGGATTGATGATCAGTGTTTTCTGCGGATTAATGTGGAAGATTTACTCAGTCAAGAATTGTTACTAAATAATCAAATCGTCACCAAATTAAGCTAGACTTGGCTTCACCTAAAAATCAAGTGCAGACTCATAGTAAGTTTGCACTGATATTATCGCAATATTCTGTTTTACCGGTGGCTTTATCGACTGTGATCGCGCACGGGGATCGGGATCAGTTCGGGTTCGGGTTCGGGTTCCGGACCAAAAACACTCTCGATCAGTTTGCGCGCCCATTCTCTCAACTTGTCTATCACTTCATCTAAATAGTCCATTGACCAAATGGCTCCTTTGAGATACTAGCTATGAGTTTTCGTCGATTGATCCCCGCAACAGCTTGATTCTAGAGAATTTTAACTAATTTTCATCGTTTGGCTGTTAAATCTGACGAGCGGGGGAATCTATATCTTGTATTTATATTAAGCTTAACATAACTTTTTAGTCTGAGTATATATTCTTGGCAATTCTTTTTTAAGATATTGTTAATAAATTCCGGCGTAGGCGATCAAGGGCGGTATAAGCACTAATCTGGCGAATTGTCAAGCGATCTCGATTTTCTCCGAAACGATGCTCTGATACGGTAACATTTCCCTCAGGACTGGCTAAACCGATATAAACTAGGCCCACGGGTTTTGTCTCACTGCCTCCTCCTGGTCCGGCAATACCCGTGATACTGATCCCCCAATCCGTAGCGAGGCGTTTTTGCACCCCTAGCGCCATCTGTTGGGCAATAATGGCACTGACAGCCCCGAAATTATTTAAATCCCCTTCATTTACGTCTAAGAGGGCAACTTTTACCCGATTATCGTAGGAAATAACCCCACCCCCAAAATAATCGGAACTGCCGGCGATTTGGGTGATAATTTCCCCTAATCCCCCTCCAGTACAGGATTCTGCCACACTCAAAGTTTGTTTTTGCCGCCGCAAAAGTTCCCCCACCACCGCAGGTAAAGTATCATCATCAGCCCCAAAATAATCTAATCCGGCGATTTCCTTAATTTCCGTCGCTACCGGTTCAATTACCTGCAAAGCAGCCTCTAAAGAAGGGGCTTTGGTCGCAATTCGCAAACGCACTTCGCCTAAACTAGCATAGGGGGCAACGGTGGGATTAGTCAGATCAAATAAATGGGCAACTTTTTCCGCTAAAGCTGACTCACCGATACCGCGAAATTTGAGGTAACGACTATAAATCCTCTCTTTGCCCCATCCTTGACTTTCTAGGTAAGGAATCGCCGTTTCTACCCACATTCTCTTCATTTCTGAGGGTACTCCGGGGAAAGTGAGAATAGTCACGTTAGTCTGTGGTTGCCAGATCATGCCAGGGGCGGTTCCCGTCGGATTTGGCAAAAAATCGGCTCCCATGGGTATTAAAGCCTGTTTACTGTTACTAGGAGGCATTTCTCGCCCTAAGCTCGTAAATTTAGCCTCGATTTCTGCTAAAATCTCCTGATCTTCCCTGAGGGGCGTTTGGAAAAAATCGGCGATTGTTTCTGTAGTTAAATCGTCGGGAGTCGGTCCGAGTCCGCCAGTAAAAATTAAAATTGAAGAACGTTCTCGGGCAATAGCGATCACTTTTTTCAGTCTTTCTACATTATCCCCCACCACCGTTTGATAATAATGGGGAATGCCTAATTTTGCCAATTCTAGGGCTAAATATTGGGCGTTAGTATTAACTATATCCCCTAATAATAATTCCGTTCCTACACAAATAATTTCAGCGGCCATAATTTTTAGCAATTAGCTTAAGATTTTCAATTTTGATCATCAACTTATCTTCTGTCACCACAGTTCAATCGGGTTTCGGTAACGATGGTCATGGAAGTTAACAATACCAGTGCGCTCCAACATTATACCAGTAAGCTATCAACAATCAAGGTCTTGTATATTAGACCTCTGGTAAAAATCAAAAATTGTTGTTAGGGTTAGGAGTCAGTAGCCGGTCGTCAGGAGTCAGGAGAATTAAGAATGAATAATAATCAATTAAACGGTATATTTACAGATTTTATGGAATTTAATCCTTGTTTTTGCCGTTTTTGAAGCGTCAAAAATTAATTATGCAAGAGGTTTATTAATGCCACTTTTAATAACCAGATTTAGTATCACTACCTATGAGCAAACGTAAAATCAGCGCATTATTCCCTTATATAACAATAATTGATCTTAACGGAGGCAGGAGGCAGCAGGCAGGAGGCAGGGGGCAGGAGGCCGTTTTTGTAACGGGGATTTATGCCCCGCTCCAAAAACTTTTCGCCTTAAGGCGAGGTTTTAGACCCGATTTTTTCGATAACAAAGTATTGCCGAGCATCACCTCTTCCTTCCTGCCATGACAAACCCCACCAAAATCATCTAAAATCAAAATGTCCACTAAATAATAAAATTCTATGACTCGCTGGTTTAATATTGCAGGTCCCTGTAAAGACGATATCCACTATATGCTATCTCCCACAGTCAGATTACCAGATTTAGAGGATTTAATTAAACAAGAAAGTTACTTTGTCCTTCACGCACCACGACAAACAGGGAAAACCACCGCAATGTTAGCCCTAGCAAAACAACTTACCGATACTGGAAATTATGCCGCAGTCATGGTATCAGTGGAAGTAGGAAGTGCATTCAATCATGATCCTACTGCCGCAGAATTAGCAATTTTAGGAACTTGGTATAATACAATAAATATCCGCTTACCCAAAGAATTACAACCACCTGTTAAACAATGGCAACAGGAAGAACCAGGCAATAGAATTAATGATTTTTTAACAGGTTGGGCAAAAGCTATAAACCGACCTTTAGTATTATTTATAGATGAAATTGATTCTTTACAAGACCAAACATTAATATCAGTTTTACGACAGTTAAGAGATGGTTTTCCTAACCGTCCAGAAAATTTCCCGACCTCAGTAGGATTAATTGGTTTACGAGATGTGCGAGATTATAAAGTAGCATCTGGTGGTAGTGATAGATTAAATACATCTAGTCCTTTTAATATTAAAGTTGCTTCTCTGACTATGCGAAATTTTAATCTTGCAGAAGTGGTTGAATTATATCAACAACATACAGCAGCAACCGGACAAATTTTCACACCAGAAGCAATAGAAACAGCGTTTGATTTAACTCAAGGACAACCTTGGTTAGTCAATGCTTTAGCTAAAGAAATTGTAGAAAAAATGGTAAAAGATAGAAGTATTGCTATTACCAAAGAACACATTTTAACAGCCAAAGAAATATTAATTGCACGTCAAGATACTCATTTAGATAGTTTAGCTGAAAGGTTAAGAGAACCAAGAATTAAAGCCATTATTGAACCGATGTTAGCCGGTTTAGAATTAGGGAATATACCTAATGATGATATTCAATTTGTCATTGATTTAGGATTATGTAAAATGCACCCCTATGGAGGTTTAACTATTGCTAATCCCATTTATAGGGAAGTGTTACCCAGGGTGTTAACTGTGACACCAATGGCATCTTTACCCATGATTGCACCCACTTGGTTAACCCCAGAGGGTGAATTAAATATAGATGCTTTATTAACAGCATTTCTCAAATTTTGGCGACAACAGGTCGAACCATTATTAGGTAGCACTGGTTATCATGAAATCGCTCCACATATAGTATTAATGGCTTTTTTACATCGTGTGGTTAATGGTGGGGGAGTTTTAGAAAGGGAATATGCAATTGGTAGTGATAGAATGGATTTATGTCTGAGTTATAAAGATGTAATTTTAGGGATTGAATTAAAAGTATGGCGGGATAAAAAACGCGATCCTCAAGCTGATGG
>NZ_JADBUE010000055.1:0-5987 GCF_020245805.1 Microcystis sp. M179S2
CAATTACCTAATTTTCAGGGAAAAAATCCCTAAATTTTCCCCCCAATCACTCCAATGGTAGGCACTTTTTCAGGGAAAAAAAGTCTAAAAGCCTTATCCAACAAGGTTTTTAGATTTATTCAGCAAACCCTAAGTAGTTGTGCAAAATTAATTTTCTAGTCGAGACTCCGAGACAGCTAATCTAAGGATAGGCGGTTAAAATCCGTTTTAGCTTACTTATGATAAAATGCCTTCAAAGACAGGTAAGGGAAAACTTGCAATTATTCACTCAATAAAATAACTGATAGCCGAGATGAAACCCTGTTACTGTATTAATCCCGATTGTTCTCAACCAGACCATCCGAGTAATAATAACTCGAATACTCGTTACTGTCAAAGTTGCGGCTCTGAGTTGTTGTTAAATGGTAAATATAGGGTAAGTCGGTTATTGAGTGATACGACTGGTTTTGGGGTTGTTTATGAAGCTTTTGAAGGTTTTACAGCCAAAATCCTCAAGGTATTACAAGAAAAATGTAATAATGACCCGAAGGCAGTTGAATTATTTAAACGGGAATATGACGTTTTATTAGAGTTGAGTCGTCAAAATGTCACCGGTGTTCCTCGCGCAGATGCCTATTTTCAATATTCCACAAGGGAGGGGAAAATATTACACTGTTTAGTTATGGAAAAAGTGGAGGGGATTAATTTAGAACAGTGGCTAAAGCAGTATGATAAATTAAGTCAAAAACGAGCCTTAAAATGGCTGAGAGAAATTACTTTAATTCTCGATAAAATTCATCAACAGAATTGGCTGCATCGAGATATTAAACCCCCTAATATCATGCTGCGAAATAGTGGCGAGTTGGTGTTAATTGATTTTGGCACAGCAAGGGAAGAAACCCAAACCTATCATCAAAAGGTAAAAGGTCAACAGGTAACAGGTATTATCTCACGCGGATATACACCCAATGAACAACAACATGGCCAAGCAGTGATTCAATCAGATTTTCATGCTTTAGGACGAACTTTTGTGCATTTATTAACCGGAAAACATCCCTTAAAAATTTATGATGCGGTTAATGATGTTTTACCTTGGCGAGAAGAAACGGAAAATATTCACCCGTTATTGTTGGATTTTATTGATGAGTTGATGGGAAGATTGCCAAAGAATAGACCGGCTAATACTAGGGTTATTTTACAACGTTTAGATGAGATTGAACGGCAATTAAAGTTACCTCCTATAACTCCTAATAGACCATCTCCACCAGCACCAAATCCGCCTCCTGTTGTAACTCAAAAACAACCGCCGGTTATTCCTAAGATTAATTCTTCGGTTTCACCCTTAGATAAAACCCTAACTGGTCATTCTAACTGGGTTTTGTCAGTGGTATATAGTCCCGATAGCCGCTATTTAGCTAGTGGGAGTTGGGACCGTACTATCAAAATTTGGGAGGTAGCAACTGGAAAACAATTGCGTACCCTTACTGGTGATTATAGCGAGGTTTACTCAGTAGTATATAGTCCCGATGGCCGCTATTTAGCTAGTGGGAGTGCTGACAAAACTATCAAAATTTGGCGAGTGAGACAGTAAACTTGTGTTTGGGGTGACAGCAATAACTTTTGTCTATCAAAAATGAGCGACACTTGCGGGAAACTGCACCGATGTCTTTAAAAATATTGGGTTTTGGCTCAAATTATTGAATCGAGCAGTTTTCTCCTAAATAGGGTATGCGGCAAAAAGTACGGGCGAAGCATTCGGATAGAAAATCTACAGTTTCACCGATAGGTTATTGTCCGAATGCTTCGCCCCTACAGGACGCGCGCCGATAAAGACGCAAGATTTTGAACGACGATTCTCTCACAATCTTGCACCTGTGGGAGCGAGAAAAGCCACAAAATTTCTACCTTGCTTACATCTCACATTTATTCAGCAAACCCTATATAATGTGTATATTAACAATCTACTATACACAACTAGGAATAGGATGATGACTAACATTATCATTGATGACCAACTCATGGCTGATGCTCTTAAAGCTACTGGTTTAAAGACTAAACAAGAAGCTGTTGAATTGGGTCTTAAGACTTTGATTCGGCTCAAACAACAGGAGAAAATTAAAGCCTTTAAAGGTAAGCTTAAATGGGAAGGAAACCTTGAGGAAATGAGGCACAATCAATGATTCTTGTGGATTCCAGTGTTTGGATTGATTATTTCAATGGTTATAATACTACGGAAACAACAGAACTTGATTTATTGCTGGGAGTTGAGCCGATAGCTATTGGTGATATTATTCTCACCGAAGTTCTCCAAGGTTTTAGGAGTGATAAGGATTATCAAATAGCCTATCGCTTACTAACTTCATTGACCATTTATGATTTACTAGGTTTGAGAATGGCATTGAAAAGCGCGGACAATTATCGCCAGTTACGCAAGAAGGGGATAACTATTAGGAAAACTGCTGATGTTATTATTGCCTCCTTTTGTATTGAAAATAATCTTCCGCTCCTTTTTTCAGATAAAGATTTTATTCCTTTCGTGAAGCACTTAAAGCTAATTTCAGCTTGTCCTACTACTAATGATGAACGATGATTGAGTTGCGACTCATTTCTATTAAGGAATGTTGAGTAAATCGACTAAAAACTTCATGGTGCAATTTGGTAGATGCTTTTTACCTGAGTTAATCGAGTGGCAAACAATAACGCCGCTAGAATATCCTCTGGCTGATGCTCTTAAAGCTACTGGACTCTCTTATTCTTTGTGTGATAAATTTAACTTCTATAGTAGTGATCGATCTCTGTGTCCTTTGTGTCTCTGTGGTTCGTTCCCCTCACTATTTAGGGCTTGCTGAATAAATGTGAAATGTAGGCAAGGTAGGGGTTTTGTGGCTTTTCTTGCTCCCACAGGTGTAATATTTTGAGAGAATCGTCGTTCAAAACCTTGGGTCTTCATCGGCCCGCGTCCTGTAGGGGCGAAGCATTCGGATAGAAAATCTACGGTTTCACCGATAGGTTATTGCCCGAATGCTTCGCCCGTACTTTTTGCCGCAAACCCTATTTATTGCCGGCAGTGTTCATTGACTATCTAGACCAAAAAAGCCAGTCTTCCCTAATTTTTCGGGAAAACTGGATAAGCTAATCTTGAGATTTTAACCGACGTTAGCGGTTTGTTTTTGGCTAAAAAATACCGCTAAAACCTGTTGGGCAATCTGGGGACTGGTTAAACCCAAATCAGCGAAGGATTCCTCTGGTGTTGCGTGGTCCACTAATTTATCGGGAACCCCGAAACGTTTGACCGGAACTAGAATATTAGCATCCTGTAAAGCTTCCAAAACCGCAGAACCAAAACCACCCATCAAACAACCTTCTTCCAAAGTCACCACCTTACCAAGACGTTGGGCAAGGGGAAAGATAAGTTCTGTATCAAGGGGCTTGACAAAACGAGCATTAACCACTGTGGCTTCGATGCCGTGTTCGCTGAGGATTTCGGCCACCTGTAGGGAAGTGTTGACCATAGTGCCGTATCCTAACAGGAGAATATCATCGCCACTGCGGAGAATTTCGCCCTTACCGATGGGTAAAGCTTCCCAACCCTCTTCCATCAGGGGAACCCCTAAACCGTTGCCCCGGGGATAACGCATGGCAATGGGGCCGCTGGTATGATTAATCCCCGTTACCACCATTCTTTGCAGTTCCGCCTCATCTTTCGGGGCCATAATGGTCATATTGGGGATACAACGCAGGTAGGCGATATCGTACATCCCTTGGTGAGTCGGTCCATCGGCCCCGACAATACCGGCCCGGTCCATGCAGAAGAAAACCGGGAGATTTTGAATGCAGATATCGTGAATAATCTGATCAAAAGCCCGCTGCAGGAAAGTAGAGTAAATAGTGACAACCGGGCGCATTCCTTCGCAAGCAAGACCACCGGCGAGAGTAACAGCGTGTTGTTCGGCAATTCCCACATCGATGTACTGTTTCGGTAGTTTTGCCTGAAATTTATCTAATCCCGTCCCGGTGGCCATAGCGGCGGTGATACCGATAATGCGCGGGTCATTTTCCGCCAATTTAGTGAGAGTATGCCCGAAAACTTTAGAATAAGCCGGAGGTTTCGGTTTACTGGAGGGAATCGGTTTACCCGTGGCTAAATTAAAGGGATTTTGGGCATGATAACCCACTTGATCTTTTTCGGCCCATTCGTAGCCTTTGCCTTTCACGGTGGCAACGTGGACGAAAACCGGTCCGTGGACCTTATGGGCCTGTTTAAAAGTGGCGATTAATTCGGGAATATTATGACCATCAATCGGGCCAAAATATTTAAAGCCCAATTCCTCAATGACAGCGCCGACTTTGGGAACTGCTAACCGTTTCATTCCTTCTTTGACTCGTTCCATTTCCGGAGTGAGGGAGTCACCGAAGAAGGGTAGATGTTTCAATTGTTCTTCGAGATTATCGGCGATAAACTGGACGGGTTCGCTCAAACGAACTTTATTGAGATAGCGGGAAATTGCCCCGACGTTGGGGGAAATGGACATCTCGTTATCGTTGAGGATAACCATGATGTTGGTGTTCGGTAAATGTCCAGCATGGTTAATCGCCTCTAGGGCCATACCCCCGGTTAAAGCGCCATCCCCGATGATCGATACCACCTTGAAATCTTCCCCCTTGGCATCCCGGGCTAAAGCCATTCCTAACCCCGCAGAAATGCTCGTAGAGGCGTGTCCAGCCCCAAAATGGTCAAATTTGCTCTCGCAACGTTTTAGATAGCCCGCAACGCCATTTTTTTGGCGCAGGGTGTGAAAATCATTATAGCGACCGGTAAGGAGTTTGTGCGGATAAGCTTGGTGTCCCACGTCCCAAAGGACTTTATCTCGATCGAGATCGAGGGTTTGGTAAAGGGCGATCGTTAGTTCTACGACTCCTAACCCCGGTCCCAAATGTCCACCGGTAGCGGCGATCGTCTGGAGGTGTTTTTCGCGAATCTGACGGGCAATATCTTCTAATTGACGGAGTGATAAACCATGTAACTGGTTGGGATGAGTAATTTCACTTAGGTGCATATCGGCTTCTTTTTCAAAGTAGTTTATCCCTATACCAACTGTATAGGATCTTCAGCCTGAGATGAGGGAAAATCTAGGCTAATCTGGCCGCCGTGCGTAAAATTTGGCCGGCTAACATGGCAGCCCCAAAACCATTATCGATATTAACCACACCGATACCGACCGCGCAGGAATTGAGCATAGTTAACAAAGGAGCAATACCGCCGAAACTGGTTCCGTAACCGATACTGGTGGGAACGGCGATCACCGGGCGATCAACTAATCCCGCTACCACACTTGGTAAGGCTCCTTCCATTCCCGCAACAACAATTAACACATCGGCGGCATCCAATAGATGGCGATGATTCAAGAGGCGATGAATTCCCGCCACCCCCACATCCCAGAGACGCTGCACGGAAAAACCGCATAATTGAGCAGTAACCGCCGCCTCCTCCGCTACGGGAATATCGGCAGTTCCCGCCGTTAGGATGGAAATTATCCCTTTTGGGGGATTTTCTGGGGCAGCTGCGGCAATGGCACAGATGCGGGCTAAGGGATAATAAACTAAGTCTGTCACCTGTTCCTGTAGCTGCGCTGCTGTCTCTGCTTCAATGCGGGTGGCCATAACCACGGGACTATTTTGACGCAAAACATTGATGATTTGGGCGATTTGAGCGGTGGTTTTACCCGGCCCCCAGATAACCTCCGGAAATCCCGTTCTTAATTGACGATGATGGTCAATTTTAGCGAAGTCTTCCACCGGTTCAAAGGCCAGATGTTTAAGTTTATCTAAGGCTGTCTCTGGGTTAATTTCTCCCCTGGCAACGGCGGTCAGCAGCGATCGCAAATCGGCAGCATGCAACATGGTCAGTTATCAATGGGAAGTGGGGTGTGGGGTGTGGGGTGTGGGGTGTGGGGAAGTGGGAGAGTGGGGAAGTGGGGAAGTGGGGAAGTGGGGAAGTGGGGTGTGGG
>NZ_JADBUE010000056.1:0-2805 GCF_020245805.1 Microcystis sp. M179S2
TACTCTAGATACAGTCAACGGTACAGCCATTTTCAAAGGGAAAATGTACCCAGTAGCGTCTTTTCAATTTTTTCTGAGAAGCGACCTGCAGTAAGGGTTTTGTTAATTTTTTAGTATTTCTGTATGGGGGAAGTCCAGTTATTACCAGTAAAACTGTGAAGCTTTTTTTGCAAGAAAATGGTCAAGTTCTTAAGGATCAGGGAGAAAGTTATTATTATCAAGTACGAGAAAGATTTAATCAATCTCCTAATTCTCTAGATTTTTTATTTCTCAATCGCTCCTGTTTTAATGGCGTGATGAGATTCAATCGTAAGGGACAGTTTAACGTACCTTACTGTCATAAATCAGAACGATTTTCTCAAGCATATATTACCAAAATAGTCAATCAAGTTATTGCCCTAGAAAATATTCTTATTAAAACTGATTATAATTTTCAAGTTGCTGACTTTCGAGAGACTTTATCTAATTGGCAAAAAACAGACTTGATCTATCTCGATCCTCCTTATTTAGGGAGACACACCGATTATTTTAACTCTTGGTCTGAAGAGGATGAAGATTGTTTGGTAACTATTTTAAAGGATATTTCTTGTCGGTTTATTTTGTCCACTTGGCACAGTAATCAGTTTAGAAGCAATCCTTTAATTAAAAAAAATTGGAGTGCTGATAAGTTTTATATCTATACTAAACAGCATTTTTATCATGTTGGTTCCACAGAAAAATTGCGTCATCCGATCACCGAAGCGATCATTACTAACTTTAACATTCCCTTGTTGCCAGAGCGAGGAACTGATTTGCAACAACTGTCATTATTCCCATCGACAGCAGAAAATGAGGGAGTGAGAACAGTCTAGAAGATGCCTAGTTGCAAATTCTCACTCCTTACTATTTATCCTTGGCTTTGGCGCAGATGGTCATTAATTTGGCGTTTGCGCTTTTCTTGGGGGGTAGTGCTAGTAATTTCGCCAAAATCTTGACTACTCATGGAAAGATGGGACATTATCTTTCTTTTGCGCTCTTTAGCAGTTAATTCCGGTGAAGGAGTTACTGGCGGCGGCGCTGCCACGGGTTCCGCTGCCACCGGAGGAGTTTCCACAATTGGCAGCGGTTTTTTGGGAATATAGTCAGCACCACTGGTACTTCTGGAGAGATGATCGAGAATGCGCCGTTTGCGATCGTCAGTAGCCATAAAAATCTTTGCCAATCTAGTTTAAAGTTTTGTAACTATCACCTATTGTCAAACATCCCTATCCCCTTGAGAAGTCAAGGGAGACTTTATCTTGAGGGATTGAAGACATATAAAACCTGCGATCGCATTTATCTGACTGTGGCACTGGAGGTCTTCTCGCCCAAGGTGATAAGATAAAAAACTAAGTCTTTGAAAATATGACAAAGGATTTATCTATCATGACACCCTCTTTAGCTAACTTTCTCTGGAGCCTTGTTTTAGGTGCGGTTATCGTCCTGATCCCTGCCACTATCGGTTTGATTTTCATCAGTCAATACGACAAGATCAAACGGACTTAATTTAATTTAACCCTAAAATGCCTAGACCGATTCCGTCTGGGCATTTTAGCTAATTTTGGAACTGGCAAGAGCGATCGCACCGACTACCCGATACCCCTCTGTTTGTAAAACCTGCACAGCCTCCTCAATCGTGGTTCCCGTGGTATAAATATCATCAATTAAGAGAATCGGCACTGATTTCGGTAAATTTTTCCCCAGTTGAAAAGCCGCTTGCATCGTCTTTTTTCTTTCCTCGGCTGCCAGACTAAATAAAGCTGCCGTGTTCTTAATCCGAATTAATCCGCGACTAGCCAGAGGATAACCGGTTAAACGACAAAAACCCTCGCCAATGACTTCTGCTTGATTAAAACCCCTTTCCTTTAACCTTTCTGGGTGGAGAGGGATAGGAATCACCGTCAAACGTTTATCGGTGAGGGGAGGACGAAGGAGCCAAGTTTCCCCCATGCAACTGCCTAGCAAAGAGCCGAGAGCGGGATGGCGATCATATTTCATTTTAGCGATCGCCTGTTTTAATTTACCTTCATAGCGTCCCCAGATAAACAGGGGAATAGAACCACGCCAGAGAAAAAGCGGGTTATTCTGACGATAGGACTGTAATTGTCGCCCACAATCACGGCAAAGCTCTCGCTCGCTCTGCCGTTGACAAAGAGGACAGGGAGACTTAAGAAATAAAGCGAGAAAAGGTTCGAGCATGGGAAGTCAAAGTTTTAGCTAGATCCTGATTTCCATCGTCAAAAACGGTCAAATAATGGGGATTACTCCGCTCGATCAAAAGACTGATTCCTTGCGCTCCTTCGGACTCTATATCTTGTAGATAACCCCCCTGATGCTGTTCTGCTTCCTCAAAAGAAGCAAAGGGACCAAAATAGTAAATACAGTGGGGGGAAAGGGAGGTAATTTTCAGCCACCAAGGTGTATTATCGTCAGAAATTTTATTTGTCTCCAAGAAAGATAAAATCATGTTCTGGTAGTGATAGGGTACAGGGATTGCGGGAATCAAGGACAGGTTTTTAGGAACTTTGCCCCCATAATTCCGATTTGCTGGCCAAAAAATCGAGCTTTTGGCCAAAGAGAGTCTTTTTATCGTATTAGATTAACAAGGGGATCGGTCGCAAAATCAAAAGATATTCTAAAAATTCCCCTCAGCCAAGGGGAAGCGGATCGAGATAGGATATTGACGCTCCCATCGCACTAAGCGCTTGGGGATTCCCTGTTCATCCAGTTACCTTATCTACTAAGCTTTCACCTAATAGACAGTGGGTAGTCTGTCCGAGGGCTTGA
>NZ_JADBUE010000057.1:0-3626 GCF_020245805.1 Microcystis sp. M179S2
CTAATTTTCAGGGAAAAAATCCCTAAATTTTCCCCCCAATCACTCCAATGGTAGGCACTTTTTCAGGGAAAAAAAGTCTAAAAGCCTTATCCAACAAGGTTTTTAGATTTATTCAGCAAGCCCTATCTAAATTGCTCGTTAAGACTGCAAGGGGGAAGGGAGCAGGGAGAGGAAGTTTGAGCATTTGTACTAAAATTTTCAATCCGCAGTTTAAATTCAGTACAGCTTACTACAATTGGAAGTGCGGAATGTGGGTCAGAGGTCTATTATTGTTGTGCCTCTATCGGCTGAAAATACCGAGAAAAAACTCTTAAGTTATACTAAAATAATTAATACAGATAGGCATCTTCCCAGACGGTGAAAAGGAATTATTTACCCTTGAAAACCACAGTTAAAGTCAGCACACAAACCCAATTACCCCTACATCTAGTTATCACCCATCCCCAGTATCGTTTTGTCGATTTATTTGCGGGAATCGGTGGTTTTAGAATTGCTTTGGAGAAATTGGGAGGACGTTGTTTAGGCTATTCAGAAATCGATAAACAGGCTATCCAAGTTTATCAACAAAATTTTATTAGCTATCTCAACAGCGATGAAATTGCTTTCGGAGATGTGAGTAAAATCAGCAATTTACCCGATAATCTTGATCTTATTGTCGGCGGCGTTCCCTGTCAACCTTGGTCGGTGGCGGGATGTTTACGGGGATTTGAGGATCCCCGGGGAAAACTCTGGTTTGATGTGATTAAATTAGTCCAGAAAAGTCAACCGAAAAGCTTTATTTTCGAGAATGTCAGTGGGTTGGCTAGTCCTCGCAATCGGGAGAATTTACAATTAATTATCGATGAATTAACCAGCTGTGGTTATCAAGTTTACTGGCAGTTATTAAATGCCTACGATTTTGGTTTACCCCAGAATCGCGAGAGAGTTTTTATCGTAGGAATTAGAAAAAATATAGATAACTATGAGCGGTTTAAATTTCCTTTACCTTTGGGTATCCATCCCAAGGTTTTAGATATTTTAGAAGACATCAAAAATATTCAACCCGTCGAGAAAGTTAAGTTATCAGCAGATACTTTATTTAATGGTTTTGTTCCTCCATCGAGAACTCGTTTTCAAAAAGAAGATGAATTAAATGACTTCTTTATTTTTTCTGATTTAAGAAATGGCCACACAACTATTCATTCTTGGGATATTATCAAAACTACGGAACGACAAAAAAGTATCTGTTTAGCTTTGCTGAAATTAAGACGCAGTAAAAAGTATGGCGAAAAAGATGGTCATCCCGTGGCTTTTTCTGCTTTTTTGGAAATTATACCCGACCTAAAAATCGAGGAACTAAATCAGTTAGTTTCTCTGGGGATTTGTTGGCAAACGCAGCAGGGTAAGTATGAATTTATTAACTCGAAAAATATGACGGGAATTAACGGCATTTATCGGATCATTTTACCGACGGCCGATATTATTCCTACCCTAACCGCTACGGGTGCTAAAGATTATATTGCCACTATTTCAATTACCGCTACTCATCCCCAAGAATACAAACAATTGTTTTTAAAGAAAATCTATAAACCCAAAAAGTTTCGAGAAATTACTCCCCAAGATGCGCGTAAATTACAAGGATTCCCCGATAATTTTATCTATCATCCACAGTCAGCCATCGCTAAAAAACAATTCGGAAACGCTGTTCCTATAACTGTAGTGGAAGCAGTAGCAAGAAATTTACTAGAAATAATTTGACCAAATTATTAGACCGCGGGATACTGACTCATATTAAAATATTTAAAGGCTTAAAAATCCAAGTTGTTGTTGTGGGGAGTCTGTCGTCAGAAGTCGGTCATCAATACCAAATTAGTTTATACTTCATCTTTATGAGAAAGTCTGTAAATTATCCTAATTGCTAAGGAGGTTAAAAATTGAGACATTTCCTAGTAAAAATATAACTACTTTAAATTGAAAAAATGATCATGTTTAAACGATACGAAGCTGATGAACAAGTTATATTTCATGGTGATTCTTTGCCGATTTTATCCAGTGAGATTGCCTCTAATTCCGTAGATCTTATTTTTCTCGATCCTCCCTATAATATAGGTAAGCATTTTGCCGATTTTTACGACAAATGGGAATCGGAAAATGATTATATAAATTGGGCAAATCAAATTCTTGATTATTGCCTTCGTATCTTGAAACCCCAGGGAACATTATATGTTATGGCCAGCACTCAAGCAATGCCTTACTTTGATCTTTACTTAAGACAAAAAATGACGATTCTTAGTCGCATTATCTGGCATTATGATAGTTCAGGAGTACAAGCAACAAAATACTTTGGTTCGATGTATGAACCAATACTTCACTGTGTGAAAGATAAAAATAATTACACTTTTAATTCAAAGGATATTAAGATAGAAGCAAAAACCGGAGCAAAACGAAAACTAATTGATTATAGAAAAGCGATTCCGAGTCAATACAATACAGAGAAAGTACCGGGCAATGTTTGGTATTTCCCTAGGGTCAGATATCGCATGGATGAATACGAAAATCATCCCTCACAAAAACCTGAATCATTGCTAGAAAGAATTATTTTGGCCAGCACTGACAAGAGTGGAATTGTGCTTGATCCATTTGCAGGAACTTTTACAGCTGCAGCTGTAGCTAAACGTTTGGGAAGAATTTCTATTAGTATAGAATTACAAGAGGAGTATTTAAAAATTGGTCTTCGACGGATTCTCGGATGGCAAGAATACAAGGAAGAAAAGTTACTACCACCTCAAAAAAGCTATAGTAGAAAAAGCGAAAATAAACAAGAATCTAACTTTGTACAGGAGAGTCTTTTCGATGTCGATAGTAAAGCATGAATTCACCAAGATAATTATTAAAATTATCGATAATTACTTTCCCAATCAGGGAAATAGCATTTTAAATGCTAGTGAGTTATTGCAATATTTGAACATTAAAACTAGAGCCGCTAATCGAGGTTCTAAATCCCGAGCAGGATTGGCTAACCATTATGCCATTTATGTTTTAGTGGAAGACTATATTAATAATGAGTTTCATCTTAAGGATGGATACGACGAGTATCAAGGCGCTCAGTATATGACACTTTTTCGCAGGCAAAGGGAGCTTCCTTTTGGCGATAAATTACAAAATCATGCTCTCAATCATCGATTAAATCAGGAATTTAAAAAGTATTTTCCTACTTTATCTTATCTGCCGATAATTAGAGATGTTAAAACCAATAGATACTGGCTTAATGAGAATTTAATTAAGTTTTATCTAGAGGGTAATCAAGTTAATATTGCCCTGGTCATTATAGATATAATTGATGCCTATGTGCAAACAAGACAAAAAGCATTTAATCAATTTATCAGCTATTGTCAACAGATGATTGATATTCAACAGCAAGATCCCCAGAAAGCCATTGAATTTATTCGGAGTTTACTCAGACCAAACATTGATGCTAGAGTTTTTGAGATTGTCAGTTATGCAATTCTTAAAGAGTATTATGGGGAACAGAAAATATATTGGGGATGGTCGCCTGATCAGTTAAACTCTGAATACTTAACTTTTATATCTGGACTTCCCCCATACAGAAATACTAAAAAATTAACAAAACCCTTACTGCAGGTCGC
>NZ_JADBUE010000058.1:0-2968 GCF_020245805.1 Microcystis sp. M179S2
ATCTAAACGTGGAGAGACATTAGCAGGGTTAGCCCCCCATTTACCTGAAAATCTCTTAAGCGAAGCCTTAGCCACAGCTAGAGAGATTGAGGATGAATCTAAACGTGGAGAGACATTAGCAGGGTTAGCCCCCCATTTACCCGAAAATCTCTTAAGCGAAGCCTTAGCCACAGCTAGAGAGATTGAGTATGAGTACCGTGCAGAGGCATTAACAGGGTTAGCCCCCCATTTACCGGAAGTGTTACCCGAAGCTTTAGAAACTGCCAGAGAGATTCGGGATAAATCCGACCGTGCAAGGGCATTGATAGGGTTAGTTCCCCATTTACCGGAAGTGTTACCCGAAGCCTTAGCCGCAGCTAAAGAGATTGGTTGGTATGTGCCTAAATACGGCCGTGCAGAGGCATTAACAGAGTTAGCGCCCCATTTACCTGAAAGTTTATTACCCGAAGCCTTAGAAGTTGCTAGAGGGATTGTAAATCGATCCTCCCAGGCAGAGGTATTGACAGGGTTAGCCCCCTATTTACCGGAAGTGTTACCCGAAGCCTTAGAAGTTGCCAGAGGGATTGGGAATGAATCCTACCGTGCAGAGGCATTGACCGGGTTAGCTCCCTATTTACCGGAAGTTTTACCGGAAGCCTTAGAAATTGCCAGAGGGATTGGGGATGAATCAAGCCGTGCAGACGTATTAAAAGCATTAACAGCCACCTTAACCCCTGCTAATGTGGATTTATCTTTCTGGCAAGATGTCCTTCAGGCTTTGGGTACTCTCACTCGTCCTCATTTCCTCGAAACTATTCCCAACTTAGTGCCTTTAATCCTTCATTTTGGGGGAGAGGTCGCCTTAAGAGAAGTCCATCAAGCAATTAGAGAAGTCAGCCGCTGGTGGAAGTGATTCTCCTGTCAATAATTGCTATAATAGCTAAAATGGTCATAATGGCTAGTTTCTATAAAGGTTAGTTATGAAAACATTAGGAGCCTCAGAAGCAAAAAATCGCTTTGGCGAACTGTTAGACTTGGCTCGAAGAGAACCAGTAAAGATAGCAAAAAAGGGACGTAATGTTGCAGTCGTGCTGTCAATCGAGGAATTTGAGAGATTTTCCGAGTTAGAAAATCAACTTTTGGCTTTACAGGCAGAAAAAGCTCATCAAGAAGGTTTTATCGGAACAACAGAAAGTGAGGCTTTACTGTCAGAAATTTTAAATGCTTAAGATTAACCTATCTCGACAGGCAACTAAACGCTTAAAAAAACTGCCAGATAAACACGCCAAACAAGTAGCCACAAAAATAACCGAACTGAGAACAAATCCCTATCCCCAAGATTCTCTAAAGTTAAAAGGATACTCTTATCATAGAGCCGATATTGGTGAATATCGAATCGTTTATCGTGTTGAGGAGCAAACACTAGAAATCTTGCTGATTGACAAACGAAACGATGATGAAATTTATAAACAACTAAAGAGAACAATATAGAGAATCTTAATTATCAACCATCAATTAATTAGCGATATTATTCCTGCTAAAATCAAGAAAAACAAATTATTTTTAAACACTCATGAGCATTAATGTAACATTTCCCGAAGAACTCCTCATTGCTGCCAGAGAAGAAAAAGAAACATTCTCTCGTAAAGTTATCATTTATACATTAGGGCATCTTTATCAAGAAGGAAAAATTTCAGCAGGAATCGGCGCACAAGTATTAGGATGCGATAAATATACATTTTATACACTTCTCTCTGAGTATGGTTTTTCCATTATTGATTACACAGCAGAAGAATGGGAATCAGAAATACAAACCAGCCGTAAATTAGCCCAAAAAATCAAAGAGAATGAAGATAATTGTTAATTCTACACCGATCATCGCCTTATCTTTGATTAATCAATTAGATCTTCTTAATCAGCTATTTAATGAAGTGATTATTCCTTGGGCAGTTTATCAAGAAATTGTCATCGCTGGAGATAATAAACCGGGGGCAAAAGAACTCAAAAATGCCAATTGGATTCAAGTTCAAGAAGTTGCATCATCATCTCCTCTTGAACCGCTATTACTAGGATTAGATCGAGGAGAATTAGAAGTTATTCTCTTGGCAATTTCAATCAAACCAGACTGGGTAATTATAGATGAGAAATTAGCAAGAAGAGTTGCCAAAGCTATGGAATTAACCGTCAAAGGAACATTAGGAATTCTCTTGGTTGGTTTTTATGCAGGTTATCTATCTAAACAAGAAATTTTAGATTTATCACAACAGTTAGTTGATTATGTAATTCGTATTAGTTCTCCGATTCTTAATTGGCTAAAAACAGAATTAGACAATGATCATTAATACCAAATCAATACAAAATAAACTACCATGAAACAACTAATCGTACACATTCGTGACCAAGAAAAAGCAGAAACGCTCTCTAAAATTTTAACTGCTTTAGATTTTGTTGACTCCGTAGAAATCATCGAAGATCAAACAACATTATCTGATAACGAGCAAGACTTCTTTGCCCTAGCAGGATTGTGGGAAGACAGGGATATTACCCCTAAATCTATCCGTGAAGCAGCATGGCGAGAAGAAAACCGATGATTTTATGTGACACCAATATCCTCATTGAATTCTATAAAAACAACCATAGAATTATCGAAGAGCTTCGCCATATTGGACTAAATCAACTAGCCATTAGTTCCATTAATCAAGCCGAATTATATTATGGAGCAATCAATAAAAATGAACTCAACAAAATCAAAAGACATCTCGGATTGCTACATACCTTTCCTGTAGATGTCGCAATATCCAATCAATTTATTAACTTAATGGAAACCTACTCCCTCAGTCACAAACTCAACATCCCTGACTCTATCATTAGAACTCTTGCAAATTAATTATATGTTATAATGATGGGTTAACTAATTTTCCCCAAAAAATTAGTTAATCAGTACATTTGTCCTGAATGAAAACTTGAAGTTTAACTTTTAACTCAAAAC
>NZ_JADBUE010000059.1:0-3445 GCF_020245805.1 Microcystis sp. M179S2
CATTCCACACATCAAAGAATGGTTGTGGTGTTTCCCACATATCGGTGGCGGAGCTGTAATGCACGTCGTTCATGGCTTGCTCCTGATGGCTTGCTCTAACTCCACATCCAAATTCCGCAGCCGGGTGTTGTTATCCGTGGCGGGGTTGATGGAGGTTATTTGCACGGGTTCGGCAACGATTTCTTTGCCCGCGAACTGGATAGCTTGGACGCCCAGTAATTCCACTCTAGGGGACACCCAGTTTACCCAAGCCAAGTGCCCGATGTATGAAAGCAACGTAAACACGGCTATGAAGATAAATGTGGCCCCGGCGAGAAGACTGCCCCGTGTAAACATCCACCATAACGGCGATGAGCGTTGGCGATTTAAGGCGACGGTGGTGGTCATAAAGCCCCCTTTACCAAGTCGTCGATGTGATACGCTCTTACGTTTCCTCCGGTGTTTGGGTCATACTTCTTGGCAATTTCCACTGCCCAGCAAGCATCCGCACCGACTTCCATAGCCGCCATCGCCGCTATTTTTCCGCTGCCGATGGCCCAATACTTTAGTGGGATAAGTTCCCCTTCTGTGTGTGTTTCCCCATTGCACCAAACCTTTATATCGCCGCACATATTGATAGCCATAACGGTGAAAGACACGTTGCTATCTTGGGGAATATATTTTTCGCCTTTTAAGATTGCTTCGACAGCAGCTTTACCTTCCACGGCATCGCCGGACACTGCGAAAAAAACATTTTCCCGCAAGAAGACTTTTTGGGCTAGGTCATGCGCTATCCACCCGTTACTCATAACGCGGGAGTCGGCAGCGAGTACGCCATCCTTGTACGCTATTGTGGTCATGACGTTTCTCCTCCAAGCATTTGTCGTTGAATCTCTTGCAGGGCGGCAAGAGGTTTTACTTGCTTAAAAACCATCCAATCGAGGTAATACTCAGGTACTTCCCCGTATTTCAGCCCAGCGTATTTTCCAAAAGTAATACGTTGATTTTTATCGTGGTTTCTCGTTCCAAGGCGGCTATCAATCTCTTTTTGAATAAAATCGGGAGTAAACCGTCCGTTGTAAAAACTTAGGTTCGTGATGGTGGTAGTAACGGCGGTCATGACTCTACTCCTAGTTTTTCCCGCATTTCTTCCAGTTTAGCCCGGAGGTCGGCGGCTTGGTTGATGAGGTTGTTACAATCCATTAAAATGGTTGATATTTCATTAGCTTCGTCGGGTTTTTTTGTTACTGAAAAGTTAAAGTTCTTATTAAAAGCAACTTTGTCCCGGTGTTTGATGATCAAAGTTTCCCATGTCCCGTGCCGAAAATACATTGCTGGGTAGTCTTGCGTGGCAACAATTATCGCGTCACCATCCAATGCCACCCGCACATCACAAAAGCCCGTGTCCTGATAAGACTTTGGAAGGGTGCGAAGGGCCATTAGGACACCTCTAAATGTGTGTTTCATGGTTTTTCTCCCTGTGTGGCTGTCTCTCCCCGCCACGCCCGGCCAAAATCGGACACTTGTTGGAGGCGTTTCTCATAGGGTGTTAGCAACACCCAAATGAGAAAACAAAGCAAAGCGTAGTTCATGGTTTTTCTCCCCACTCTTTAAAAGTCTTGATTGCGATTTTTATAAAGTCTTTATCTCTTTGCTTTAAAGTTCTATAATCTCTAACAAGAACATCTACTTCTTCGTCCCCTGTTTTAATTTCTTCCCCAAAAAATCGGGAAACACTAACCTCAAAAACTTCAGCAAGTGCTTGTACTAACATCACACCGGGGTTAATAGATGCTCCCTTTTCAATTGACCATAAATGAGCCTTTGAGCAGTTAACTTTTTCAGCAAGTTGTTGTAAGGACAAGCCACTTTCGGCGCGAAGGTGTCTTAGGGTCATGGAAATGGTCATTTTTCTTCTCCGGCATGTGCTTTTAAAAACTCAATGGCAGTTTTATCCCCGGCAAGATAACCTTTCACCATACGCTCTTTCAATTCATGCTCAAAAGATGAAACCGCACGATTAGTAAGCATCTTGATGATAATATTTGCGTACTCTAACTGCTCTTGCAGGTTACTCATGGTTTTTCTCCTGCTTCCGCCTTCACAAACTCGGCGGGTGTTTTTGCCCCGGCGAGGTAAAGTTCAGCCATTTTGTCCATAAGGCGGTCTTCAAACGTCACGTCACCCTCGTGCGAAACGCTGTAATCGCCAGCATAGCACTGCCTACATGTCCGGTCTCTTTTGTAGAACCGCCGGATAATCTCTTCCGCGTACTCTAGTTGCTCTTGCAGTTGTGTCATGGCTTTTCTCCCTCGTCGGTGTTCGGAACCAAGGTCTTTACGTCCACGCGCTGCTTAAAGTGCACCATTTTAACGTCTATGCCTTTCTCGTCGGCAACAAGCTGGGCATATGGCCTAAGGCTTTCCATCCGGGATAGGTCGGTCCCTATAAAGGGAAGTGGCATCCCTTCAAAAATTCCCCCTAGCACACCTTCTTTGCCGTCGGTTTCGGTGGCAATATAGGCGTAGATTTCGTTTATTTTGAGCTGGTGGTCGCTCATGACTTCTCTCCTTCGTCGCTTAATTCACTAATTTTTTGTTTTATTTTAATTATGCGTTTGTCTGCTGCAGCAAGTAAACCGTCTAAAATAGTTTCGTTTAATTCTAATAATTCGGAATCAGGAAACTGAAAATCAACCAATTTAAATGTTCCGTATCCCATAAACCCCGTTCTAAAATGTATTGCTTCGATATAAGCAATTAGGTTGCTGTAACCAATATCTTCTCCTTCTTCGGCTTTAACCCATACGCGGCCTTCCTCAAGAGTTTTGCAAAAATTCTCAATACGTTCTAATTGATAAAAAAGATCAAGTTGACGCTTTAATTTGTGGATATCTTTCATCTCAATTCCTTTCCTTTCCTTTCCTTCGTTGGTGATCGGGGTTGAGCTAGGGGACTGTGGGGGTGGCGGTAGGGGCATCCAAGAACAAGGGGCATACGAATCTTCTCTAAAATTTATCCAGCCGGCAAACGGGTCAAACCAAACAACCGCCATCTCTTTCTGATTTATAGTTGAACAAAATACTAAGATATCTGTCCCATCTTTCGGAGCCGTCTCAATAGGTTGCCATTGAGTCATGACTTTTCTCCATGAAAACAAAGATTAGTCATGCGGCTATAAACGTACTTTCTATCCAGCCAAACGCTTCCTATCTCACTCATCTCAATCCCTCCCCTCTTCATCATTGGCGTACAGTTTCTTAACCACGGGCGGGTTAAGGTACGCATCGGCGGCCTCAAACTCTAATGTACTGGTGACAAAAAACGCAACGTGCGGCGGACAGCTTTTGATTATTTTAATCAGGCGGCTCAAGTAAAACCACGCCTTCTCTTTTTCTATGCGCTCGCGTTCCTGTTCGCGCAGGGAAAACTCCAGCTTGGTTTCGGCGGTTTGATGGTTCATAATA
>NZ_JADBUE010000006.1:0-4698 GCF_020245805.1 Microcystis sp. M179S2
ACTTTTTACTGATTCTACCATCTTTCTATATGTTTGTTTATATACACCGAAACGGCGATTGAATTGTTCATCTGATAAGTTTTGATAATCCATAATTTTGCTAATAAACATAGCAAAATGATAGATGATTTCCTGACCTAAGATCACATTTTATTCTTTTTTCCACTTCAATCTAAGAATTGAGAAAAAAGCAAAACCCTCCATCATACCATAAAAAAATTATGCAAGAGGTCTATTGTGGCGCAGTATGTCGTATTCGCCTTTGCCTTCTCCCTTGACTGCGCTTCAACTCGATCGCAAACTAAATTAAACAGGATTACCTCGCACCAACCAGAAGATAGACTGGGGATAATAGAAATAATTGAATAGGGCTAAATTACCGGAGGAAACCTTAACTAGCATTTTTGATCTACTGCGTCAACTGGCAGAGCAGATAGAATCAGAAGAATTAAGCATAAACAGTAGCTCTCTTTCATTGTAGGGAAAAGGGCAAAGGTTTAAGAGAAAATTATCATCTTCCCCTTTCCGACTTCTGCAAGCAGTCTATTGATTACTATTTTCTTCAGGAGGAGAAGGTGATAAAACAGGAGGAGCGATCGGTTCAATTTTATCCTCATTAACCGGGGGATTAATCACCTCTGGAACAGGGGAAGGAGAAGGAGAAGGAGAAGGAGAAGGAGAAGGGGAAGGAGAAGGAAGGGGAGAAACTTGAGGACTTGGCTCCGTTTCAGGAAGGGGAACAGGAATAGGAATTACTTCTTCTGGGGTGGGACTAGGAGTTAATTCTGGAGTCACTTCTGGAGTAGGAATCACCTCTGGGGTAGGAGTCGGGGATGGGGTAGGAGTCGGGGAATAAATGGGAGTCCGTTGACGAGAAGGTCGTCGGATAGGGGGAAAATCTTGGGAGGGAGGAGGAATGATTTCAGGACCAGGAGAAGGTTCAGGGGTTGGTAATGGTTCAATTTCCTCATTTTTGGGTAAAAGAGCCATAAATCCCCGATATCCTAGGGCAAAAGCCCCAATTGTCACCGCAAAAATCAGCAAAATCGACAGCCAAGGATTCTTTTTTTTTCCGGAAGTGGGTTGAATAACCACAGTGGGGGAGACGATTGGTTTTGGGGGTGTAGAGGACTTTAATCGGGGACTATGGGGAGAAACCGCGATAGTCGGTTGGGTGGACAAATCGGGGGCTATTTCTGCCAAAGCTGCTAACATTTCCCTGGCAGTAGCAAATCGATCCCGGGGATGAAAACGGATCGCTCGATCGATTACCATAGCTAAATTAGGATTAACATTTTCTGCCTCCTGTCGCCAGAGAATTTCCCCCGTGCGCGAGTCAGTTTCTAGATATTGGGGAGTTTTTCCCGTTAATAAAAAAATCGCTGTTAGACCTAGGCTGTAAAGGTCACTAGAAAAGACCGGTCTCCCGGCAGCCTGTTCCGAAGCCATATAACCGGGGGTGCCAAGGGCGATCGAATAGGCACTTTTTCCCGTAGGATCGAGTAAGGTGGCGACTGCTTCTTTCATTACCCCAAAATCGATTAAAACGGGCAAATTATCACTATTTCTTAAGATAATATTATCGGGTTTCACATCCCGGTGAATAATGCGGCGACTGTGAATAAAATCAATAACAGGCAGCAAATTCTCTAAAATCGTCCGCACTGCTGAGGAGGATAAATTTCCCTGTCGTTGCTGTTTTTGGGTTAGTGTCTCCCCTTCAATCCATTCCTGCACCAGATAGAAGTGATTATCTTGGGCAAAATAACCGTATAAACGGGGTATTTGGCGATTTTGTTCCCCCAATTCCTCTAAAACGCTTGCTTCTTTCTGAAAACGTTCTTTTAACCATTCTGGCATCTCTTCACTTTGAATGGCCGGCTGCAATTTTTTAATCACACAGCGCCGTTGAGAAGGCATATTCGTATCGATAGCGATATAAGTTTCCCCAAATCCCCCCCTAGCAAGGGTACTAACAATTTGGTAGCGATTGTTTAAAAGCACTAGATTCATTACCCTGAGAGTGCAAGCGTGGTCCTAAATTGTTCCTAGACTAACATTCTTTCGTTAAGGAAAAAGTCAAGGGAAAAACTAGAGTCAAGTCTAAGGAATCCAGCGACGGATTTTCGTCCACAAAGGTGCATTATCTTGGCTACTCATCTCCAGAAAACTTTGATAACAATCGTAAGCGCGATTAAGATGGGCGGTGATTTCTGTAGCATTGGGATGGGAATTGCGATCGGGATGCCAATAACACAAGAGAGTTTTATAATTATTCTCAATCCGGCTAGTCGTGGTAAAAGGAGTAATCCCCAAAACTCGCCACCAAACGGGATTAGCCGACTCTATAATCATCACGGCCAAGGAACGGGGCGAAGGATAGAGAATTTGGGCGATTAATGACCAATCTGACCCATAACACCGCCGATAAACCGCTTTAACCCGCTCTTTTCCCAACTGTTGACAAGCTTGTAAATGCCATTGACGAAAATCCCTCCGCATCTGCTGATGAGTTCGCAAATCTCGCTGGGCAAATCTGCCCTCAGCTAGTTTATTAGTGCCAATAGTGTTAAAGTTACCATTAGCGATCGCTTTTAGATCCCAGTAGAGATGATAAAAAGGATCTTGACCCAAGGCGAGACTTTCCAGAATTTCCTGAGCGTAACCTCTAGCCGGATTTAATCGCAATAATTCCCGTAATTCCCGACAAAACTGCTCATTTTCGGGCATACCGCGCCATTGCCAATAGTTAACATCCGGTTTTGCCAGAGACTGCCTATATACACTGCGCCACACCTGCGGAACAGTACAGGCGATCGGGGTAGCCAAGGGAGTAGCCAGGGGATAAAATTGACCCTTTAAAGAGCTTTCAGGAGCATCTTCTAGTAAACAGGCAAGATGATAGGCGGGATGACTACGGGGCGTTTTTTGGGGGCTAATAAACCAAAAAGCCGTTAGAATGACAATTAAGTACAAGAGTAGAGAAAGAATTTGCTCCGCCATCGCCACTTTTAGTTAGTCTGCTCAGTTACCTGAAGAATTATAATTCGTGCTATGGTCGCTGAAAAGTTCTTTGTATCTCAGCTGATTGTCAGGAATCTACAAAACGGGGTGATATGTCGAAAGTTTCCCCATATCCTTACTCTAAGGATTGTTGTTGGCAAATTTTCTTTATAGTTAATAGTTAGCTTGCCATCTTTACGCTCAAAAATCTGAGTTCATAGACTTATATAGTCTCCAGAGTAAAATTAACCAAAGGGTGATTGCATGAAATTGCTAATAAAAATACTAAAAAACTTTCGGAAATTATTCAAGTCAGAAGTTACTTCTCAAGAGTTAAATATCAGAGAAGGTTTGGAGTACCTAAAAGAAACCTCTGAATCCGCCAATAAAACATGGGAATTGTTTCAATATTTTCGTGGTGAAATTCAACATGAACATAGCTTATTAATGGGTCGTGTAACTTGGTATATTACTTGCCAATCTTTTTTACTTACTGTATATGCTATTACTTACAGCAATAGCGAAGGACCAAACTGGTTTTCTAATCTTTTGCTACCGATCCTAGCAATTATTGTATCTTTTTTGTCTTATTTTATGATTCAGGGTGCTACAAAAACTATTGATATGTGGGGGAAATTACGTTTAAAATTAGTTAGTGAGAATTCAAAATTAGACCCTGTTCTTATTCCTCGATGGCGTTCAAATGCTCCTAAAGATGACCCTATTCATTTGAGAGCACTTTGGTTTCCTCAGTTTATTTCAATTCTTTTTGTAGTCATTTGGGTGCTGATTGCATATTTTTCTTGGAGGTTTCCTTGGCTATAACTACCAGCGATCGCCGCTATGGTAGATATGGTAAAGTGCGTTCCCTAATGCAAGTCCTACCGCTGCAGCGATCGATTTTGGGGAACGCACCATGGTCATTGATTAAAGTAAATGATAATAAGCTAAAAACGTCTAGGCACAGGGACGGACGGGAGTGCGATCGGATATAGACAAATATGGGGGCATTTTACCTTACTTTTTGGAGCCGTGATCTGTGGGCAATATGACATGATTAATAGAAGAAACAGGGAGTAAAGAGCATGACTACCTATCAAGATGTTCGCCGGCAAGTTGAGAATCTCACCCCAGACGAGCAACTTCGCTTGTTAAAAGAGTTAGCTGTAATGGTACGTCGCCCTATGCTTGTTAAGCCCAAGCATAGCATTATGGAACTAGAAGGACTAGGAAAAGAAATCTGGAATGGACTTGATGCTCAAGAGTACGTTAATCAGGAACGAGCCTCATGGAATGGCTGATGCAACTACAAGGTCAAGTTGTGGGTTTGGATACTGCGCCACTCATTTACCTGATGGAGCAAAATCAGGCATATTTAGGGCTTGTTCGTGCCTTTTTTGGGGCGCTAAGTCGAGGCGAGTTTCAAGTTGTTACCTCTACGTTGACGCTGACGGAAGTTTTGGTGCATCCATTACGCTCAGGTAATGTAGAACTTGCCTGCCAGTATCGTCATATTCTTCTCGATCAAGAAAACTTAATTACAGTAGACCTCTTGCAAAAGTCTTTCGTGATCTAATAAAAGGTTATTTATTTTTGCCAATACTCTTACGAGACAGCGATCGCCACAAGGAGATAGTGTTGCCAGCGTAATAAAAGAGTTTTTTGGTGATACTGTTGAAAATCTGTCCTTAATAG
>NZ_JADBUE010000060.1:0-20188 GCF_020245805.1 Microcystis sp. M179S2
AAATTCACAGCAGTGATGCTAGAAGAATCCACGTCCGTTTACGGCGTGGGGTATGTCAAAAGAGCTATTTCCCGCAATTAGACCGCCAAGAAAAATTGAATGCCAACGATAACAAAAGAAACCCTTAAGCAAGAACTCGATCGCCTTAATAATCAACAACGTCAAATCTTAAATATTCAACCTTAAAAGGAGCAAACCTAATGACAACTAGAGAAAGACTGATCCAAGAAATATCTCAAATCTCCGAAGAAATTGTTGAAGAACTGCTTGACTTTTTATTATTTACCCAAGCCAGAAGGAATCAACAAAAAGAGCCAAAAACCCCTAGACCCTACGCCCTCTGTCAAGGAGAATTTACCGTTCCTGCTGACTTTGACGATCCCTTACCCGATGAAATCCTACAGGACTTTGAAAACCCTTTATAAAAATCATGCGACTTTTACTCGATACTCATATCTTTCTCTGGTTTCTGAATGGAGATACTCAACTTTCACAAGATTTTTGTGATGCCATTAAAGACGCTAAAAATAGCGTATATTTGAGTGTAGCCTCCATCTGGGAAGCCATTATTAAATATCAATTAGGTAAACTTCCCTTGCCAGAATCACCAGAAGTTTATCTGCCCAAACAACGCGATCGCCATCAAATAGCGAGTTTAACGATTGATGAAGAAAGCATCGCCTATTTAATGAAATTACCTCCCTTGCATCGTGATCCCTTTGATAGACTGCTAATTTGTCAAGCAATGCAAAATGATTTAATCATTATTACAGTTGACCAAAAAATTCGCTCCTACCCAATCATTAAAACCTTATAATTAATCAGACAAAAATGGCAGAAGTAAACGTTTATTATGATCCAATGGGTAACACCTTAACCGTTGGGTTTGGCGCACCGCACGATCATTAGAGTATTCATGGTGTAGGATTTTCGGGTTGTCTTATGCAAGGTCTGTCTCTATAAGGGTTTCATTCCTTATAGAGACAGACCTTGCTGTGATTTTTGCCAATTGTTTTCGATCTAGAGCGAACTAATCAATTAAGTCTCTTTCCAGATAAGGATTTAGTCGATTTATGCCCCCCTATCGAACCATACCAAGTAACGAAGAGTCAGATTTATCAAGAGGGTTGCTCTTAAGCCTGGAGCCAACTTCTCAAGATATTAATTACTACTGGAGTGAAAGGTTCCATCTGATCTTGCTGAGGTTGTGATAGGTCACTGATTAATATATTTAATATTTCATCATCCTCTAAGCCGTCATCTGGATTTATATCATTTGCCCATAATAAAGCATTAGACAACTGCTTCCGTTTTTCGATCAAAGCACGGTTATTTTTTTCATCGTCACCCAAATTTAAAACTCGAATCGTGTCAGCTGCCCGATCGCTCAATCCTTCTACCCGTCCACTAATTTTGAATCGTAGTTCTGTTTCACATTCTGTCATCAGGGGAGTTAGGGGTAGGTGTTGAGATTTATGTGCATCACCGCATTGATTGGGGGTATTACAACTAGCAACAATATTTGAAAAGTCGAGCGTACGTTTAGGATTTAGCTTTTGAGCTTCTAAATGCTCATTATGGCAAGCATTAATTTTTTCGATTCGCTGGCAGCAATAGGCACAAAGATAAAACTGCTCATTAAGAGCATAGTCTCGAATCTTGGTCCGAACGACTTTCCCCTCTTCTGTTTTATCTAAATCATCGTATGCCCCATGAGGGTTCTTCCTCTTCCAAGCTGTTAAACAACAAGGTTCAGCCCCTTTACTAATGGTTTGCATAAGGTTCAGCCCCTTTACTAATGGTTCCCATGACGCAATTCTTGTTTACGGAGCAGTAGTTTTGCTTTGACCAATTCGAGATGATTGGCAGGTAGTTCCTCACTTAATTCTGCCAGCAATTGTTGAGCCTCGGTTAGCTTTGAATCTTGTATGGCATCTAGCAGATCGTTCAATTCAGTATCAATTTTCTCATTACGAATGCTGGTATTCATGACATCTA
This sequence comes from Microcystis sp. M179S2, assembly GCF_020245805.1. Lineage (NCBI taxonomy): Bacteria > Bacillati > Cyanobacteriota > Cyanophyceae > Chroococcales > Microcystaceae > Microcystis > Microcystis sp. M179S2. The sequence goes on from NZ_JADBUE010000060.1 coordinate 1,999, forward strand.
ATAAGACAGTATTAGCATCTTGCCCATATTGAGATGGTAACTGTCGCAATTCGCCATTAGCTAAAGTGTAGATCAAAACATTTTTACAATCACTGATCACTAGAGGTGAATGGGTTGTCAGCACAAACTGACAATTTGGGAAAGTTTCGGTCAGGCGCTCGCAGAGGCGACGTTGCCAAGAGGGATGTAAATGCAAATCGACTTCATCAATCAAAACGATACCATCACCTGCTAAAGGATTTTCTAAGGCAGGGTTCAGCATGGCTAGACGGCGGGCAATATCACCAACAAGAGCCATTAGGGATTTTTCGCCTTGTGAAAGTTGGGCTAGGTTGAGGGTTTCACCATTTTTGTCCACTGCCATGTAGAGACGAGGTTTACGACGGACTCTAAGGTTATCCATATGGGGCATAAATCGGCCAATGGCGGTGCGAACTGCTGTTAATTGCCGATCTTTAGCGGAGGCATTGCGTTCGTTTAACCATTGCCATACGTCTTGATTGGTTTCAGCCATTATTGGTCTTAGTTGGTTGAGAACGTCTTCAGGAACTCCTGATTCATTTTCGGTATCTTCCCGTTCTCGGAACCATTCAAAAAAGCGGCGAAAGTCAACGCCCTGACTTAAGGAGTTATCATAACCGTCCAATTGCAAAAAGGTATGCTTAGTCCTAATTTTTAGTGGAATATCGAGTACGACACGCTCGACAGGATAAAACGCAATTAGGGGTAGGCTAGTTTTGTCATCATGGGTGAGGGCATCACGATAACGATTGGCCAAGCGCGTACAGTCATTAAGGTTGCTATTATATTGGGCTTTACGTCCTTTTCTACTTTTGGCAAGAATCCATCTGAAATAATGGTCAATATCGCTTTGATCAGGATTGTTTAATGATTTGGAGGAATCCCAGACTTCGATTTCAATGCTGCCAGCATTAGCAGTATTAAATATGGCATCTTCAGAAATAGGGTTACCACTCCCTTTTTCTGTAAGTAAACGAGCAGTAAACCAACTAAGAGAAGTTGCTAATGCTTTTAGTATAGCAGTTTTACCCGCCCCGTTATTACCAACAAAAACGGTAATGTTGCTTGGGTTTTGCTCTGTAGGCGCCAAGGAAATTTCCAGCTTTTCAAATAGCCCGATGTTATTTAAGATGACCCGTTGAATTTCCATATCGGGGAGAGTGGTGAGGGATATGCTGACTGCTGATAGACTAGATATAAAACCGTAAAACAGTTAGAAAATAGTGAAAATATCTGGCTTCCTAATCGCTAAATAAAACTATAAGTTAAACTCGATCGCGATGACGGCGATCAGCGATAAAAGACTCCACCAATTTAACATCTTCGACACTACCGATCACTAAAGGTGTGCGTGTGTGTAATTTATCGGGAACGATATCTAAAAGATTTGTCACCCCATCACTAGCTTTACCTCCTGCCTGTTCAATTAAAAAAGCAAGGGGTGCAGTTTCATAAATTAAGCGCAATTTTCCCTGGGGATTTTTAACAGTACCCGGATAGAGAAAAACTCCACCCTGCATTAAAATTCGATGGATATCTCCCACTAATGCCCCACTGTAACGGGCCGTGTAACCATCATGACGGTGGACATAACGAGTATAGTCGCGAATTGCCTCATCCCACTGCCAAAAATTGCCCTCATTGGTACTATAAATCGGACCGTGATCGGGGATAATAATATTCTCTTGGGCAAGGATAAATTCCCCTAAACTGGGGTCAAGGACAAAGGCATGAACACCGCGACCGATCGAGTAAACTAAGATAGTCGAGGGTCCGTAGAGAATATAACCGGCGGCGATTTGTTGACGACCATTTTGCAGTAAATCCCGCGCCTCTCCGTCTAAATCATTGTCTTCCTGTTGACGGATGGCAAAAATCGAACCCACATTTAGGTTAATATCCACATTGGAAGAACCATCGATCGGGTCGTAGAGTAGGGTATAGCGACCGATGGGACAGTTTTCTGGGATATAATAGGGTTTATCCATTTCCTCGGAAGCAAGACGGCAAACTAAACCACTTTGCTTAAAAACCGAGATAAATACTTCATTGGCAAAAACGTCCATTTTCTTGACTGATTCCCCTTGGACGTTGGTTTCTCCAGTAAAACCTAGCACATCCGCCATTAATCCCGCTTTACTGAGACGACGGGCAATTAATTTCCCCGCTAGGGCAATCCGACTCATAATTGCGCTTAAATCCTGCGCGTCGGAGGAAAAGCTTTGTAGTTGTTGCAGGACGTGACGGGAGAGGGTGGTACAATCTCGATCGAGGCTATGTTCGGGGATAGAAAAGGGAATATTGCTAACCATAACTGTAATTGCCAGTAATAAAGTAAAAAAGGGAAACCCGTCTAGTCTCAATTGTGACTATGATTTGATCCTAGCCAAGATTTTCCCTATTGCGGTCCAATTTTTAGATCAGTTTTAGAGTTGGCTAATTTTCCCCTCATTGATCATTAAATCCCGGTCAATAGTTGCCCTCTCAATTTAAGTCGATGGGGATACACCGGGCAAGCGTTTATATTTCAAGTAATAGGCAAAACCTGTTATTAAAACAATAACTATTGTGCCGATACCTAAATAGTTAGGAACCCAAAAAGCTGCCGCAATGGTGTTAATTTCTCCCGGTTTTAAATGCCAAATTAACTGATTGTCAACTTGTTCTACTGGGGGATTTAATCCTGAGTCATCTTCAATATTTTGACCGGCTAAGGGAGTCTTTAAAGCGAAGTCGATATCAACTAAGGAACCGGGGCTAATGATAATATTTCCCTGTTCGGAAAGTACACCCAAAGCCCGCAAATCAACGGTTAATTTTAAGTTTTTCTGGGTCAAAAAGAACCAATCTTGTTCTGTAACTGCCAGTTTTGAATCCAGTTGCAGTAACTTTATATCATCAGTATTAGCGGAATTTTTGATTTTAAAGGAAGAACTAGGATCAAAAAATTGATTGAATTTTTCCTCTAATTCCTGACTATTACTAAAGGGAATAGTGACAATTATTTCTCGTTCGGAAATATGATCGGTTTTCCCCTTAAGTAATTTTGCCCTCTGTTCGATACTATTTAACCATTTAGTGGCTTCGGTTTGACTGAGACTGGTTAAACGTTGTCCGAGGGTGATATGTTGAATAATTTCCCCGTGGTGTTGGTGGGGAAAATTAATGCCCACATCGTAACGGACACAGCCAGTTAAAAAGAGAAAAATACCGCATAAAAAGGGCAGAATAAAGCGGGTTTTCCCGATTTTTTCGGTGGTTAATTGATTCATAATTAATCTTCTTCTAAGTCGTCATAACTTGCTGAACTGCCACCGCTAACCGTAACTAGATCGATTTGCTGACGATAATAGTCTACATCTTTTATCTCCACTTCTACCTCATCACCGAGACGATAGGCAACGCGATTTTTCCGTCCTACCAAACAGCTATGACGGGCGCGATATTCATACCAATCATCCTTGAGAGAAGAAACATGGACCAACCCTTCCACTAATAAATCGGAAATTTCCACGAAGAAACCATAGGATTGTACACCAGTAATTAAGCCGCGAAAAACTTGACCCATTTTTTCTTTCATTTTCTCGGCTTTTTTCAATCCTTCTAGGTCTTTTTCCGCATCTTCGGCAATTTTTGAGCGATCATTGAGATGGGAAACAATGAGGTGGCTTTCTTCTTCTAACTCCTCCTGAATTTGGCTCGGTAGAATATTCCAATGAATCTGTCCATGACAGCTATTACTGCCCAAATTAACCCCGACTTTGACGATTTTGCTGCGGCGATCTTTCCCCTCGGTTAATAGGAGTTTTAACACCCGTTGTACCCAAAGATCGGCATATCTTTGTAGGGGTGAGAGACAGTGGGTATAATTGCTAGGATAGGCCAAACCAAAATGGGGCAGAGGATGACTACTATATCTAACTAATTTGAGAGTTTCTTGCAGCAGATAATTGAGGACTTTCACCGATGAGGAAGCGGAAAAAGTGCGGGTGAGATTTTGATAGTCATTGGGTTTAATCTCCTCCTCGGCAGTTAAATTTAATTCTGCCCCTAAATTATTGGCTAATTTGAGTAAATCCTCCAATTCATCCCAATCCGGTTCCGATTGTCCACAGTAGATACAGGGTAAGTGTAAAGCTTGCAAATGTTCAGCGACGACTTTGCCGGCTAAAATTGCCACTTCTGTCAGTAAAGAACGGGCCGGTAAATTATTAGAAGCGAGAACAGTCCCCCCCCGTCCTTCGTCTTTGTAGGGAGAGATTTTGTCTAATTGAATATCAAAACTACCCCGCTGCAGACGTTGGGATTTTAGGGTGGGGCAAACGCTAAAAAATAAATCTTTCAGGGTTTCAACGGTATCGGTGGGGGCAGCTTCGCTATCTTCTTCACTGAGCAGATCGCGCACCTGTTGATAGGTAAAATGTTGATCCACTTGGATGAGGCTGCGGGTGATTTCGTACTCCACTAGCTCCCCCTTGTCATCGAGGGTGACGAGGATAGAAATAGCGGGGCGCTGTTCTTGCGGTGACAGGGAACAACGACTGGTAACGGCAGCCGGGACTAATGGCAGCACTTTTTCGCCTAAATAGACGGCAGTTCCCCGTTTTTTGGCAACTTTATCCAATAATCCGCCCCGTTCAATGTAACGGGCCACATCGCTGATATGAATGGCGACTCGCCAGCGATTTTGGTTGATTTTCTCTAAAGAAAAGGCATTTTCAATGATCGGGGGATAATCCAGGGGGTTGTCATCTTCGATGGTAAAAGTGAAAAATTGGGTTAAATCTCGCAGTTGTTCTTTTTCGCCACTATCGAAGAAATCCGCTAAATTATCGGCAATTTCGAGGGCTTCTGGCGGAAAATTATGGGGTAGATCGTGTTTACAGGAGACGATATCGGTGTCGGCAGCGGCCTCGGCCGTGGAACCGAGAACACGAGTAACTTTACCGATGGGAGGCATTTCCCCTAGGGGATAACGGAGGACGGAAACATGAACGAGGTGATCGATGTTTTCTTGGAGATTTTGACCGTTTTCGAGGAGATTAAGGGTAAATTTCAGGCGATCATCCAGGGGAACCGCCACAAACCGCTCATTTTCCTGTTTTACTTGCGCTAGAAGCGAAGGATTAGCCCGTTCGAGAATTAATCTCACCTCTCCTTCTGGGGAACGACGACGGGTCCCCTCGCGGATGATTTTGACTAAAACTCGATCGCCATTCCAAGCGTTACTTAAATGATTTTTCGAGACGTAGATGTCATCAGCATCTTCGATATCTTGGATAGCAAAGCAAAATTCTTTACTGGAACAGCGCAGCTTTGCTTCTACGACATTTTCCTCGATCACACGACGATAGCGCCCCCGTTCTTTGACAACCATTCCCAGACGTTCCAAAGCATCGAGAATCACTTGCAATTTTTCGCAGCTTTCGGGATCGTCTTCGCAGCCCAGTTTTTTTTCGAGAAGTTTACCCGTAGCTAATTTATCATCACTAAGATGAGAGAGGAGTGTGGCGATCGAGAAGTCCATCTAACAATAATCCTTACTTACAAGACACTGACGGAATCGTGAATAATTAAGTTTAAATACTTAATAATGAGAAGATTGATTTAAACCATTGACTCGAGAGATTATCTCTGTCGGGGTAATTGCGATCGCTGCTGGTGACAGTGAAGGTAAACTGACCAAGCATCGAACCCCCGAACCTACCCTGAGAATTATCGAAGCCTTCGTTAGTATAAGCCAATAGCGAACACCGGCAAACTTTTCGGCGATCGCTAGTCTTTCTGGCAGAAGCTTCAGCCTAGTAGAATCTTGTTGCTGTGGGCAAGGCTAATCCTAGGACTGAAAATTTTATCTAATCTTTGATCTTAGCAAGAACTTGCTACATTTTTCCACAATTACGATAGAGTGTTCTAATATAAGTACAAAAGAACTCGAAAAAGTCACCATGTTGCAAAAGTTACGCCAACGTTACCCCCAAGTTGCCCTGATTAGTGAGTTAGTTCAAATCGATCACGGCAAGTATATTGTGAAAGCGATCGTCGAAATTGAGGGAAAAACGGTCGTTACAGGTTTAGCTGCGGCAGATACGGTGGAAATCGCCGAAGATAGAGCCAGAGAACGAGCTTTACTGCTTTTAGAGGCTGAAAGCACCCCCGATCTCCAGCTTGTGGAAAAAGTCAGCCCCAATAATATTTCTCTACCAGAAGATTTACCTAAACCCGTCGCTAGTGCCAAAAAATCGACCAAAACGCCTAAAGTCACTGAAATACCTCGTCCTGAAGCTAAAATTGAACCGGAATTACCCCAAGTTAAGGATATTCCCCCAGCTAAAATTGAACCGGAATTACCCCAAGTTAAGGATATTCCCCCGGCTAAAATTGAACCGGAATTACCTCAAGTTAAGGATATTCCCCCAGCTAAAATTGAACCGGAATTACCCCAAGTTCAGGATATTCCTTTACCGGAACCAGAGCCTTTATTATTAGAAACGGAAACCGATAATTACTCCTTATTATCAGAATTGCCAGAAGAAGCGAGTTTAACTGAAGAAGAACCCCCAGAACCGGAACCAGTTGTTGTTATTCCCGAAGAAATCGATTATTCAGTTCTTAAAACTAAAATTGATGTGGAGATGAAACGATTAGCTTGGACTACAGAAAAAGGTCGGGAATACCTGATTTCTACCTATGGCAAAAAGTCCCGTTTACTGCTAACTAACGAGGAGTTATTAGAGTTCTATAACTACTTATCTAGTATCAGTGCCTAATCACTAAACCTGCTGCATAAATTAAAAATCTTCCGTTAAGTGAGGAGTCTCCGAGTCAGTATTCTCCGAGTCAGGAGAAGCAGAAAGAAATAGATTATTTTCTGGCAGTAGAAAAGCGATCTTTTTCTGGAAAAATCCTTAAATTAAGGACTTTAAGAGCAAGTCTGCGATTAAAAACTCAATTTTGCGGGAGATATAATAAAAAAGGAAGCTATTAAGTAGGGAGGCACAATTATTTGTAGGATGGGTTAGCGGTAGCGTAACATAATCGGGCGTTGAGTTTCATGCTTCAACCCAACCTACGTTCATCTTATATTTAATTCCACCCACCCACTTAGCTGCCAGTCTTTTTCTCCCTATCTCCCTATCTCCCTATCTCCCTATCTCACTGATAACTGATAACTGATAACTGAATTAGTTTCTCACCGCTTCTGTTTCCGCTTCTTTGGGAACAACCACTGGCACTCCGCTGACTGTTTCGATTTGATAAACAACGCGACTTAATTGGGAAGGACAACAGAGAGGATCCGTGTCTTTATAGCGATTAAAAACCACAATAATTCGATCGCTATTTTGTAAAACAATTCTCTGAGATGCTCCATCAGTGCGGGAATCCATCGGTCGCGGGGAAAGAGTGCCAGCGAATTTACCATCGACAAAAACAAAGTCTTGATAACCCATCGGTCGGCACATTCCATCCACTCCACTCATGGCCGAAATAACGCTAGTTTTACCATAGGTTTGCACGGCCCCGTACAGTAACCATCCTGCTTTATTAAGCGCTTGTTCATTGGCAGTAATTGCCGGACGAACCTGTTCACGACACTGGTTATCAATCACGGTTTTAACGGGAGATTTGGGGATAGGTGCCTTGGCTTTATTCCAATTAGTTAACGGTCGATCAAACCAAGCTCGCGGAGTCTCTTTTTCTGGGGTTTGGCTAATAACTTCTAATAGCTTCCATGTTTCCGAATTTTGATTATTAGCTGGATTTGAGACGGTTTCAACGCTAACTTTAATTTGATATAAAAATCCTGGTTTATAATCAAATCCCTCGATACTATTGGCGAACAATCTCCAGTTTTCCTCTGGTTTTTCTCGCATCTGTAAACAGTCTTTGGTTGGGCCTTGGCTACAGGGTTGTTTCCTAGAATTGATATAAATTGTCTTTTCCGTGCGCGTGGTGGTCGGTGCGGGGGTAAAAGTGAGGATTCCTAAACCTTCGGGAGTACGATAAAATAACTGTAAATCGCCTTTAGCTGTTACTTGGAATTGTTCCACTCCTTGCAAGGCGGCCAGATATTGATTTTCTTGTTTCATCTGCGGTTCCGGACAAGCTTTTTTGGTAGTAGCGATCGCTTGGTTGATCTGGAACGTGCCATTATTGACTTGATAGCCGGTATTATACTGGTTGCATCCGGCCGAACCACTGAGGATATTTTTCTGGAAAGCGGCAGTAATTTCCGTTTCTTTGACCAAACTTCCGGCTGTCCACCCCCTTAGTTTCCATCGAGTCCCCTCCAAAGGGGAAGTATTAGCGATCGCCGCTTTCCCCGCTAAAGCACAACTTAGGGCAATTGTCAAGAAAATTCCCGTTTTTTTGGCGTTCAAAATTGCTATTCTCCTCGTCAAAGCAACAATTGTATTATGGCGTGGGGTAATCGACTGAGTGGTTAGGATAATTTTTCGGATTTCTCTTTCTGACCATCCCGTGACGGATGAAGAGAGAACAAGTTCCCTCAAACCTTAACCCAGTCAGAAAGTCATCGTTGTCAATAATCACTTTTTGCCCTCAAATGGCCAAAAGTTGACCCCAGTTCACCTTAAGCAGTACAATAAAAACCTTGAGTGACCCCTTAAACAAAAAAAACATCATGGCACAAGGACAAGGATTCGGATTCGGTCTCGGTAAGATTAAAGAATTACAAGACGCTTTCCAAAAAGCGCAACAGGTGCAACAAGGGGCCAAAGTTCTGCAAGAAGAACTGGAAAATATGGAAATTCCCGGCCAGAGTGAAAATGGCTTGGTGACAGTCTATCTCAGTGGCAACCAAGAACCCCGGGGGATTGAAATCGATCCGGCTCTCCTCTCCCAAGATCTGGAGATTGTGGCTGGGTCTATTCTAGAAGCCATGAAAGTCGCCTATAGTGCCTCCACGGAAACCATGCGCAGCAAAATGGAAGAACTGACCAGTGGTTTAAATATCCCCAGTATGTAATCGCTTTTGACGGCAATGGTAAGATGGAAAGTTGGACTAACAAACAAGGAGGTTCAACTTTGCTGACTTTGGGTGTCAATATCGACCATGTGGCCACAATTCGCCAAGCGCGCCGCACCGTGGAACCGGATCCCGTGGCGGCGGCAGTTTTGGCCGAAATCGGTGGTGCTGATGGCATTACCGTTCACTTGCGCGAGGATCGTCGTCATATCCAAGATCGCGATGTGCGGATTCTCCGGCAAACGGTGCGGACTCATCTGAATCTGGAAATGGCCCCGACGGAGGAAATGATCGCCATTGCTCTCGATATTAAACCCGATTATGTCACCCTTGTCCCCGAAAAGCGCCAGGAAGTGACCACGGAAGGGGGGATCGATATGCTGGGCAATTTTGACCGTTTTTGTCGGGTTGTCGAGCGCCTGCAAGCGGCTAATATCCCCGTTAGTTGGTTTATTGATGCCGATTTTGCCCAAATTCAAGCGGCCGCTAACACGGGGGCGAAATTTATTGAACTCCATACCGGTCAATACGCCGAAGCACAACAGGAGAGCGATCGTCAAGCAGAATTAACAATTCTTAAAGAAGGTTGTGAATACGCTTCCTCTCTCGGTTTGCGGGTGAATGCTGGTCACGGTTTGACCTATTGGAATGTTTATGCCGTCGCCTGTTTGCCCAATATGGAAGAATTGAACATTGGTCACACAATTATCAGTCGTGCGGTTTTGGTCGGGTTGGAACGGGCTGTTAGGGAAATGAAATTGGCTATGCGTGGACAATTGTAAAAGCCATCAGCTATCAGCTAATCTCCCGACTAACGAACAATTACACTGAAAAATTAAAGGAAAGATGATGACAACTTATTATTATTTGGTAGCCAGTCAAAAGTTTTTAGAAGAAGAAGCGATCGAAAAGGAAGTTTTGAAGGAAAGAATCAGGAATTATCAAGAAAAAGGTCAAGAAATTGATTTTTGGTTAATTGCCAATCCAGCTTTTTTAGATGCTCCCGCTTTTGCCGATATCAAAAAGAAAACTCCCCAACCGGCAGCGGCGATTGTTTCTCTCAATCAACAGTTTATTACTTGGCTAAAATTGCGTCTAGAATACGTTATTACCGGACAGTTTGAGGCTCCTTCCGATAGTATTCCCGAACCGTTAAAATAACCCTTTTTTGTCTGTGGTAAATAAGTGGTTATAATTAAATAGAAGATAGATTTTGGGTTCGATCCCCCCTGCCCCCCTTGATAAGGGGGGTGCCGATCCCCCCTTAATCCCCCCTTAATAAGGGGGGTATCTGACGATTTTTAACACCTACCTACTTAGCTTGCCGTAACAAGGGAAAATTGCTAGTTTTTGTCTATGGCAAAAAATACAGACGAGGCAATCATTACCAGCTGACTTTGCCTTGCAGCTTGCTAATTTTTCCCTGACCGATTCCCGATACTCGATCCAAATCTTCTAGGGAAGTAAAGGGTTTTTCTTGCCGGGCAGCGATAATTTTTTCGGCTAATTTGCCACTGATACCGGGTAAACTATCTAATTCTTCTTTGGTGGCGGTGTTTAAATTAATTAAGCGATCGCTTTTAATTGTTACAGATTGGGGGCAGTTTTTTCTATCCTGTTCGATCCGATTTTTAATAGTTTCCGGCAGTCCTAATTTAGCGGTACGGTAAAGATCTTGAAATTCTCGCTCGAAATGAGCGGCAACAGTGGGATTATCGATAATAACTAAAGCTTCATCGTTTTGGTGGTTAGCAGCTGCTGACCAATTATGAGAACCAGTAATCACAATTTTATCATCGATTAAACCGAATTTATGGTGTAATTTATCTCCCCGGGCTAGAGCGGGAACTCCTAGGGTATTAATTGGGTTTTGCCAAGGCTGATTATCTGGTTCATAACGACATTTATTACTGAGAGCAACTCCTAATAAATCTAATCCTTCGCTATAGTATCGGAAGGCAAAACTAGGATCAATTAAAGCTTTAATTTCTATCCCTTTTTGATGTCGTTGGGCGAGAATATTAGCTAAAGGCTGTTCCGTCAGGACAAACAGGGCTAAATTCACGGATTTTTCAGCTTTATTTAAAGTTTCACCTATGAGACCATTGCTAGTAATTGCCCAGGGATAAGTGGTAGAATCGGGGGAAAATTTTACCGTCAGACTACTATTACCGATAGTAATTTTTTGCGGTTTTCTTTGGGGTTTATCTAACCCAAATCTAGGACGATCTTCCCTTCCCCACATCAGATTAAATTCTTGTTGAAAAACTCTAGCTAGTGGGGGATTAGTAATGACTAATAAGTGATTGGCATTCCCGACAGTTTTGGGATTAGAAAAGTCTCCATGAATATCACTTAAGGTATAGTTAGCTGAACTGATTAAAGTAGTGTAATTATCAATAACCATGAATTTATGGTGCATTAAACTGCTACCTTTTGAGCGATCTGCCCTATCATCAATTAGGGGAATACCAGCTTTTTTGAGGATAGTAATTGCATCTCTTTGGGCGATTTCCTCCGCACTTAATTTACCATCTCGATTTAGATCAACTAAGTCAAAAAGGTTTTGATAACGTTCCTGTTCTCGATCGCTTGATTGTTCTTGATTTTTAGCTAAACTATTAATCGGTTTATTGTAAATATTTTCGAGAATAACCCTAACTTTAATTCCCTGCTGATGACGAGCAACTAAAGCTTGAGCGATGGCGGGTAAACGTAACTCTTGCACCGCTAGATCGATCGAACTTTTGGCCGAGTTGATATGATCAATAATAACCTGTTCTAAATTATCCCCCGGGCGATTAATTTGGCGATAGGGATCGGTATAATTTGAACCCTGGGCTTGATTATAATTAAAATAGACTTGAATATATTGATCTTGGGGCAAGGGTTGGGGACGATTTTGGATAACATTCAGAGAATGACAGCCACCCAAAAGAAAAACTGTTCCTAACAAAAATCCCAACTGTCCCATAGGCCGAATTTTTTTTAATCTCAATTTATCTATTGCCATTTTTGTCCACATAATTATCATTACCCTAGGATTCAGGAGGGAATTTTTACCTAAGGAGGTTCTCGGAAATCTGTATGTACTAAATTGATTATAATCAATCCTGATTCTAGATTGAAGACGATGGCTTTGTCTTTGATTGCTTAAATCGCTGACCAAAGATGTGGCATCTAGTTAGGGAATTTTGTTATAATCTGGGGAACAATAGCACTGTTCTTCTAGATTTGGGTTTTACCATGACTGAACTTTTACCCCAATGCAGTAATCTGGCTGGTAATGTTAACAGTATAATTGAACTATTAAAAGGCGAATCCTCTCTCCGCAATCAACAGGATACCAGCAAGATAGAAATTGCCCTACAAAAAGTTATTTCTCCCAAATTTGAAATCGTTTTTGCCGGTGCTTTTAGTGCCGGGAAATCAATGTTAATCAATGCACTTTTAGAGCGAGAATTGCTGTATAGTGCCGAAGGACACGCAACGGGTACAGAATGTTATATTGAGTACGCAGAAGCTGATGAGGAAAGAGTGGTTTTAACCTTTCTCAGCGAAGTAGAAATTCGTACTTTAGTCGATACCGTCTGTCAAAATCTGCAATTAACTAATCCCAGTAACATTAATTCCCCCGAATACTGTAGTCAGTTAAACCAATACTGTCAAAAAATTATCGAACAGGAAGGGGGAGAAGGCAAATCCGAGCGAGCTAAACAAGCTCAGGGTTTAAAATTATTAATTGAAGGATTTACTCAAAATCGTGAGCGGATCCATACGCTGCATAATGCCACCTATTCCATGGAACAATTTCACTTTTCTAATTTAGCAGAAGCGGCAAGTTTTGCCCGTCGTGGTAGCAATAGCGCCGTCTTAAAACGTCTAGAATATTACTGTCATCATCCTCTCCTTAAAGATGGTAACGTTTTGGTAGATTTGCCCGGTATTGATGCCCCAGTCAAAAAAGATGCCGCATTAGCCTATCGTAAAATAGAGCATCCTGATACTTCGGCAGTGGTTTGTGTTTTAAAGGCTGCTTCTGCGGGAGAATTAGCCACAGAAGAAACGGAATTACTCGAAAAAATTAGCTCTAATGCTGGTATTCGTGATCGAGTTTTTTATGTTTTTAACCGCATTGATGAAACCTGGTACTCAGCCCAACTAAAACAGCGTTTAGAGAACCTAATTCAAACGCAATTTCGTGATACTTCCCGCATTTACAAAACCAGCGGACTTTTAGGGTTTTATGGGTATCAGGTGAAAAATCAAACCAATATTAATCAGCGTTATGGGTTAGATTCTATCTTTGCCGAAAGTGTTAAAAATTTAGGAGGACAAGAAGAAACACCGCAATTTGTCAGCGAGTTTAATAACTATTGTGCCAACTCCGGTAAATTACTGGCAACTCCCTTTAAAGTTTCCATCCACGGTTATGAAACTCCTAATAAAAATTACTTCCGAGTTTTAAGCGAGTGGGGAACTCCTTTACTAGAGCAGTTAATTGCTGATAGCGGTATCGAAGAATTTCGCAGGGCAATTACTCGTTATCTTACCGAAGAAAAACGTCCGCAATTGTTTGCAACTTTAGCCGATGATTTACAATCTCTCTGCATTACTCTCAAAAATTATTATCAAGGGATTTATAGTGATTTAGAAAGTCAACCACGAGAAATTGAGGCGATGAAAGCTCTGGAGTTAAATCACCTCAATCAAGAGTTAAAGGAAGTGGGAGAGAAATTAACTAAACATATCGAGGGTTATGTCAATGCTATCGTGGTTAATAGCGATGAAAACTTCGAGGAAGACTTTAAGAAACTGAAAGCGAGAATGGTATCAAGATTGGATGAGTTATTAAATACTTTTTCTGTTAAAAATGCTTACTCGCAAGCGACTTTAACTCATCCTCGCAATGCTACAGCACCTTTATTAGCAGTATTAGTGGAAGCTTTTTATTATCTGTCTAACCAGCTAGAAGATGTGTTAATTGAGGAGTCAACCAGTTTAATTAGTCGCTTTTGTCAGCGTCTTTTAGATGCGGTAAGACAAGGTGATTATTATCGGCAAATCTATCGTTTATTAGGCAATGATGGCCACCTAGAAAGTCAGCTAAAACAGCTAGAATTGCAGTTAATTCATGCCTTGATTTCCGAAGCAAAAACTGAGTGTGATCGCTATGTAAGAGAAAATCATAATTTTTACAACGAAGGCACTTTTTCGATCTTTCAATTTCGGGAAACTGTGCAACAAACTGCCCAAGGTTATGACTGTGAAAGTATTCTTGCTGCCGAACCTGCTATCCGTCAATTACTTAAGTTAGATTTTGAGCCAAAAGTATCAGCAACAATTCATAAAAACTTCCGCCAAACTGTTAATAATACTCTGAAAAATCAATTGATACCAATGGCAAAAAAACAAGCGGATACTATTCTACAACAGTTCAATCAAGCTCGTTCTTATCTAGAACAAACTTTAGAACAGGAAGCAGCGGAAAAAATTGCGAATAATGCCCGCAAACAGGAAGAAATTCACCAAAAAATTGAGGATTATAACCAAGCGATAAACTCTCTTAATACTTGTTTAACTGCTATGGGTTTACAGAAAAATCATTTACCTGTAATTGGTGAACAAGAATTAGAGATTGTCCCAGAAGTTGTTAATTACTCCAGCGATTAATATGGGGAGTGGGAAGGTGAGAAGTGAGGGGAAACAATCCATCTGTTAAAAACCGATTTGCTGTCAAAGCAAAAAATTAATTAAAATTAAAACTCATCGGGGGATAAGCGATCGAAGTCTTGTTATTCTTAAACTGGTAGGTTTTGGGATTTTTTTAGGCCCGCAGCTTAACCCGATCAACCGATAACCGATAGAGGGGTGCAGAATGGGAGAATGGTTAGATTTTACCGATGAAGTGGTCACTGTTAATGGCAAAGGTGAGGAAATTAAACGGGAAAAAGTCACTAATCGAGGTTATAAATATTTTTTAAGCAAAAAAACCTTTTTAGAAATGATTTCTATCCCTAGCGGTCAATACCTCATCGGTGCGCCCAAAAGCGAGTTAGGCTGGAAATTGAGTCAAAGTCCCCAATCTCCGGTTAATATTCAGGCCTTTTGTCTGAGTCGCTACCCAATTACCCAACGACAATGGCGCGAGGTGGCAAAATTAGAACCAGTAAATATTGAACTTAATCCCTATCCGGCCCATTTTGAAGGTTACGATCGCCCAGTAGAACAAATTAACTGGTGGGAAGCGGTGGAATTTTGCGATCGCCTATCCCGTCTCACCGGACTCAATTATCGTTTACCCGCAGAAAAAGAATGGGAATACGCTTGTCGGGGGGGTACATCAACCCCCTTCCACTTTGGCCTGACAATTTCCACTGATTTAGCCAACTATTCCGGGGTGGACTGGGATTATGGCGGCAAAGTGTGCAGTTATGGTCGTTATGGGGAAGGTTCCCTAGGATGCGATCGCAGGGAAACCACACCGGTAGGAATGTTTGCCGTCGCTAACCCTTTCGGACTCTACGACCTGCACGGAAATGTCAGGGAATGGTGTGCAGATTACTGGCGCGATAACTACGAAGCAGCCACAATAGAAGATAGGGACAGACGAGTTTTACGGGGGGGTTCCTGGAATGATGGCCCTAACAAATGTCGCTCGGCCTACCGGGTCAAATTTCTGGCTACTGCTGGACTCTATGATATCGGTTTTCGTGTGGTTAGCGATAATTCTCCTTAAATCTGAAAACCGATCACTGATTACCGGTGACAGGGAGGTGAAAAAATTGAAAATAGAACTACCCCAGCAAATAATCAGCGAATTTTGTCAGAAATGGCAGATATCTGAAATGTGTTTATTCGGATCGGTTTTGCGGGAAGATTTTCGTCCAGATAGCGATATTGATATACTGGTCAGTTTTCAAGATAGTGTTTCTTGGGGACTTCTGGAGTTTTCGAGGATGAAACGGGAATTAGAGAATTTATTGGGACGGAAAGTTGATTTGCTAACGAAAAAATCGATCGAGCAGAGTCATAATTGGATTCGTCAACGAGAGATTTTAGGGACAGCGCAAGTGATTTATGTGGCGGGATAAGGCTTTTTTACTAGATATTGTCCGAGCAGGTCAATTAGCTCAATAATTTGCCGATCAACCGGCAAAATTTGCAGGTGTTTGTCAGAAAAATTTTGAAAATGTACCGCTCCTCGATCGAGAGTTAGAATTGATTTTAGAGACAATAAAGGTGATTTAACCAAATGATTGCTAACTTTGACCATAACTATCTTTCCCCGGAAGATTATTTAGCAACGGAGAGAATAGCCAAGGATAAACACGAATATATTCGCGGTCAAACCTACGCCATGGCTGGTGCAAGTAAAGCCCATGGTATGATTATTATCAACTTAGCCACACTTTTAAAAAACCGGCTGCGGGGTAGTGGTTGTCTTGTCTATGCCACAGATATGAAAGTTCGTCTAGAAATAGCTAATAGTTATTTTTATCCCGATCTTGTGGTCACTTGCGACTCGCGAGATAATCGGTCTTTCTCGGAAGATTTTATCCGTTATCCGCGCTTGATTGTAGAAGTATTATCCCCCACTACGGCTGCCTTTGACCGGGGTGATAAATTTGCCGACTATCGTTCCCTTGAAACTTTAGAAGAATACGTTCTTATCAGTCAAGAACGCATCAGTGTGGATTGTTTTCGTCGCAATGATGAAGGATTCTGGGTTCTTTATCCCTACAGCAAAGGAGCAGATATTTATCTAGCTAGTATCGATTTTCACTGCGCGATCGCATCTTTATACGAAGATATAACAGAAATCTGTTAAAAAATCAGATCAGTTTTTTTCTGTTTACTATTTACTTTTTACCTGATTAATGCTTGTCATCCTCTCCGCTATTGTTCCAGTGGGTTTTATCATCCTCATCGGTGTGATAGCAGGAAAAATTCTCACTGTGGAAGTGCATTCCCTTTCCCAAATCACGGTGTATATTCTTGCCCCCGCTTTGGTGATTGATGGACTCTATCGCACCACTTTATCCGGCAGCAATATCGGTTTAATTCTCCTAGGCTTTGCTCTTATCTCACTGGTAATGGCGATTGTCGTCGAAATTATGGCCTATTGTCTCAGTCTCGATGCTGATACCCGCAAAAGCCTCATGGCTGCCGCCGTGATGCCTAATAACGGTAATATGGGTTTACCTGTGGCTAGTTTTGCCCTGGGTGCGGCCGGACTGGAAAGAGCGATAATCTATATGATTGGCTCTAGTATTCTTTTATTTGGTATTAGTCCCGCTTATTTGCGAGGAAAAAGCTTTCTTTCAGGATTTCGCCTAGTTTTTCGCTTGCCCTTAATCTGGTCAATTTTTATCGGCATTAGCTTTCAAACTTTCTCTTTTCATCTTCCCCTGCAATTAGATAAAAGTATTAGCTATCTGGGACAAGCGGCAATTCCTTTGGCTTTAATTATCCTAGGTATTCAATTATCTCAGCAAAAATTAGCGATCGGTAAATTAGAATTATTAGGGGCCTGTTTGCGTCTTTTAGTCGCTCCTCTTTTGGCATTTGCGATCGGCAGTAGTTTAGGATTAACTGGTATGGATCTAAAAATTCTTATCCTACAGAGTGCCATGCCCACCGCCGTTAATACCGTCATTTTAGTCACAGAATTCGGTGGTTCAGCCGCTTTAATGGCCCGCACAGTTGTGGTCACTACCCTTGCTAGTTTTCTGACTATTCCTTTCTTTCTTTGGTTATTAAAAGTCTATTTATAGCAGTTATCTTAAGGGTGAGGTGCGAAGTTTTCGTTTTGTTAACTGTTGACTGAAAAAAGCTCCAGCACTCCCTTTTCCCTTCTCCACAACTCCCACTCTGCAATAACTACTGGCAGCCAGAAATACGTTGGGTTCATATCATACTTTGTGCTTTTTGTCAAAAAAACTTTTTTTTTGCAATAAAACTACACAAAAAAAAGATCATCGTTGTGGGTGAAATTGACTGATTTACCCGTCCTAATTAGGATCACCTTGTAGGTGTGGCAAGGGTTTCAACCATTGCTGTCCAAAAAAGCACAGAATAACCCATTATGAAATTCAGTAAAATCGCTGTAACCATCATAACATCGTTGTTAAATAAAAATCTTTCTCAATTAATTCTTAAGAATTTGTAAATATTGCG
>NZ_JADBUE010000061.1:0-3248 GCF_020245805.1 Microcystis sp. M179S2
AACTACGGGCGCTCACTACTTAATTTAATCACTTGTTGCTCAGGAAATTTAAGGGTAAGTTC
The DNA here is from genome assembly GCF_020245805.1 of Microcystis sp. M179S2. Lineage (NCBI taxonomy): Bacteria > Bacillati > Cyanobacteriota > Cyanophyceae > Chroococcales > Microcystaceae > Microcystis > Microcystis sp. M179S2. The sequence continues at coordinate 63 of NZ_JADBUE010000061.1, forward strand.
CCATTCTCCCCCTAATTCCCTCATCATACGGGTTAAATTTTCTAGGGTAAGATGTTGTTTTAAATCATCCGATTTTGCTGAGAAACAGGGCTGTTCACTTTCGCTTTCCGTGATTTCTTCAGAAGAAAGTCCTAGGCGTTGAAGAAGTTCATCAATGATTTGCATTTCTTGTAAAAGCTCTTGGGTTTTAGCTTCAATTTTTGCCCTTCTTTCAGAGGGCAGTTTATCCATTTCTTCATCAAAGGTAATCATAGATTTTGCTCCGTTAAGGTTTTTAAATAGGCTTCAAATCTTTTTTCAGCGATGGGAATGTTTTTTTCATACCATCTTTTATCGCCAGTTTTATTTCCTCCTACTAGCATGATAGCTTGACGGATAGGATCGAAAGCAAAAAGCACTCGCCAAGGTTGTCCTTGATGCTGTACTCGCAATTCTTTAAGGTTAGGGTAACGACTGCCTTGAAGAGTGTCAACATAAGGTCGTCCTAACAAGGGTCCTTTTTGTTTAAGTAGCCCAATATAAGCCAAGATTGAATCTTGTACAGTTTCTTCTTGCTCGTATAGCCAATCTCGAAAGGCTTCATCAAAGATAATATTCCATTCCATCTTTTTTTGTCCTAATTTTTACTCATTTCTTGGCGAATCATGCTGATTAGTTTTTGAGCTTGTTGATAACCTGCTTCATTCCCTTGTTCTAGGTCAATTTTTGCTTTTTCGGTTTGTCGTAATATGGCATATAAAAGACCACGACTACGGATTATAGTAATCATAGCAATTATCGTCGATTGGGTTGACCCAAGGAAACCCAACAAAAAGATTCAGACGGATTTAGATTTTGGCTGTTGGGTTTCGCTTTTCCTGAGAATTGAGAGGTTTTCTTTAACATATTTATTCGCTCAAACCAAGCTAGGGACTGCACCTAGTTTTTTACACACAATTCCTGATGGTTTAAAATAGCTTCTGATACCTCAATGAGCAGAAAAGCGATCGCATCTTGATGATCCGCGTCGGTTAAAATGGTTTCGAGGGTGCTAGGGGTGGGAATTTCGTCCCCATCTGCCAACATAAAGGAAATATGACCTTTTAAGGCTTCAGTTGCCATTTTTTTCGCTTCTTCGATGGTTTCTCCTGCACTAATACAACCCGGAAAGTCATAAAATTGTACCCCATAATCACTATGGTTATCTTTATGAACGGTGGCTAAATAAGTAATCATTGATTTCTCCTTTATCGTAATTTAATACCGGCTTGTTTTTCGATACTGATTAGGGTTTTAAGGGGAATATCCTTTTTAGGGTGAGGAACAGTCACTTTCCCTTTTTTATGGGGATGTTTAAAATGATGATGACTTCCTGTTGTACCTACTTGATACCATCCCTCATCCTTCAGTTTTTTGATAATTTCTCGACTTTCCATAATTGATGATTTCTATTTCACCCCCCTAATTGTTGTAAAATCTGCATCACCTTTTCATAAGCAGCCATATTATTCTGTTGGCGGAATAATATGGCTGCTTGTTGTAGATCAATTTTTACTTTTTCGGGTTGTCCTAATATGGCATATAAAACACCACGATTGTAGTAAGCCACAGCATCATTACGATTAAGTTCAATAGCTTTGTCGTAGTCAGCTAAAGCTAATTCGTATTTTCGTTGGTTATAGTAAAGAGCCCCCCGATTGACGTAAGCATTAGCAAAATTACGATTAAGTTTAATAGCTTGGTTGTAGTCAGCTAAAGCTGAATCGTATTTCTGCTGGTTATAGTAAAGATTCCCCCGATTGTAGTAAGCCACAGCATAATTAGGATTAATTTCAATAGCTTTGTTGATGTCAGAGAGGGCTAATTCGTATTTCTGCTGGTTATAGTAAACACCCCCCCGATTGCTGTAAGCCTCAGCATCATTAGGATTAATGTCAATGGCTTTGCTGAAGTCAGATAGGGCTAATTCGTATTTCTGCTGGTTATAGTAAAGAATCCCCCGATTGACGTAAGCATTAGCATGATTAGGATTAAGTTCAATAGCTTTGTTGTAGTCATCTAATGCTAATTTGTATTTTTGTTGATCTTGGTAAAGAACCCCCCGATTGCTATACCAAGCAGCACGGGGAGCGAGATTAATTGCCTGATTAATCGCCGCTAATCCCTCATCATAGCGTTTTAATCGACTTAATACTGAGGATTTCTCGTTATAGTAATTGGGGTTATTGGGAAGCAGAGAAATCGCCTGATTAATCAGCGTTAATGCTTGCTCATAATTTTCTCTGGCTTCTGCTTCTCTTTCTCTACCAGCACTTGTTGAGAAGTCACCTAAAAAGCGATAAAATACACTTTGCCGTTGTAAAATACTACTGTGAAACTTCTTTAAATCTTCCCGTTTAGGTAAGGTATTAATCGCTTGTTGCAAAGCTTCTATAGCTGGTTGATGTTCGCGTAATTCAAATAACGCTAATCCCTTCCCATACCACGCTAAATAGACATTCTCGGGGTCATTTTGCTTAATCGCTTCATCAAAGGCTTTAATTGCTTCCTCAAACCTGAATAACCGCCATAATTGTCCTCCCCTTTCTATCCAAATATCCGCCTTCGCATTGGTATTAGGAACAATAACACCAGTAATCGCTTGAATAATTTCTTGTTGTTGTTGCGGACTAACTTGGGGTTGAGCAGTGGTTAATAATTGCGGTTTTACCTTCAATCTTTCTTGCAATCCGATAAAAGTGCTAATGGGAATCCCTAAACTAAACCCTAGCTGAATTTTCCCTACCCCTGCTGTTTCCGAACTTCCATGAATCCCTATTACTCTCCCCTGGGAGTCTAAGACTGCACCGCCACTCATGCCCCCAAATGTGATGCTGGTATAAACTAATTCATAGCCTCCTTCTAAAGAAGCAACACTTTGTAATGTTCCTCCTTGTTCATTGCTTAAGTCACTTTGGCGGGTTTGTAGTAATCCCTCTTCTTTCTCGATAATTCTACCGCCACTAAACAACCATTTCGAGGGATTGTCGCCAATTTTGGGGAAGCCTGCGGCAAAAACAAAATCACCGGTATTTGGGTTATAATTCGCTATTTCCGCAACGGGATAATTGTCCAGGCTTTCAAACTGAAAAACTGCTAAATCTACCCCTTCCTGCCGGATGATGGTGCTTTTCTCGATGTTTCGAGTTTTGCCGTCGCTGGTGACGA
>NZ_JADBUE010000062.1:0-14798 GCF_020245805.1 Microcystis sp. M179S2
ATTCAGGTATCGGTAGTTTTATTAACGAGATACTACCGTTTGTTGTTTGGAAACGGGGAAAATATTATCTTAAAGTCGATAAAAACGGAACTTCGCAAGAGTGTCCGAATTGTGGCGCGATTACCGGTAAAAAAGCGTTATCGGAAAGAGTTCACCGGTGTGATTCTTGCGGCCACATTGAACCGAGAGATACGGCATCAGCGAAGGTAATTGAGAACCGAGGAAAAAACGCGGTCGGACTGACCGTGTTAGAAAACGCTCGCGGAGGCGATTTGACGGGGATCGACTGGGTTAAACTCGGTCGATCTAGTTAAAAGCCTAAGAACCGAGAATCCCCCGCTACACCGCGCGAGCGGTTAGCGGGGGAGAGTCAATCCCTAATAACTGATAACTGCTAGACTAATTGGGTGATGCTTGCAAGATTAATAAAACCAGTGTCGAGATTAGAATGCAGGGACTTTTAAGAAAACTTTGGCGCGCGATCAAAAACTTTTTTACCCGACTTTTGGGGGGACAAGGGGGAAAGGGGAGAGTACAAGCGATCGAATCTGTTCCCCTAACCGATACAGATTACGAATTTCTCTATATGCAGTTACTCGATGGAGTGGCCCACGGTTGGCACGAAGGCAGAATTCTGAGATTTTTTGAGAAATTGGGCGATCGAGGTCGGCAAAAAGATTGGGTAGAATGGTTAGAGCGCTTTGGCACCCGTCTGCAATCCTCCGCTTCCCTTAACCAACTTCTCGCCACCAGAATGATCCGTTTGGGAGAATTAGCTCGCGCTTTCCCGGGGATTGAACGCATTGGTGAAGCTTCCTACGAGATCGGTTATCAACTCTACACCAAAGAAACTGCCACTTTAATCTGGGAATACGCCGGCGAAGATGAGGCCCCGGGCAGTTATTCCCAGCCGCAACCCCCAGAAAATCTCTCATATTCGGGTGAAACTAGCGATTTTAACGGTGCTGACCCAGAAAATCCCCAATTAGAAACCCTGACCCTCGATGAATTATTTAACCGTCTCCAAAACGATCCTACCCTAGCGGGCCAAATGGCCGAACAATTAGGCATCGAAAATAAGGACGCAGAAAGCATTATTGATAGTCTCATCGCTCAATTTTCCTCACAGGAAGGCAAAATCCCTGAAACTGCCGCAGATTGGTTTAATCAGGGCTTAGAACAGGCAAATTTAGGCAATTGGTCAAATGCGATCGCTGATTGGGAACAGGCCTTGACGATCGATCCCCAATTAGCCTCGGCCTGGCATAATCGTGGTAGTGCCTTAGCCATGATTGGTAACTACGAAGAAGCTTTAAATAGTTATGATCGCGCCCTAGAAATCACCCCCAACGATCACCAAGTCATTAACGCTAGAGGCAGCGCCCTATACGGACTGCAACGTTGGCAAGAAGCGTTAGAATGTTGGCAACAGGTGCTAGAAGCGGACGATAATTTTTATCAAGCTTGGTACAATCGCGGCAGTACCCTAGAAAATTTGGGCGAAACCCAAGCAGCGATCGCCTGTTATCAAAAAGCTTTAGGGATTGCGCCAGATTTTGAGCTTGCCCAAACTCGTCTAGAGGCTTTACTAGGGCAAAAACCGCCCGAAGACGACGGTAATCCCCCCGCCTGATTCAATCTGAACTTGAGCAGTCAACAGCCTACAATGAGGAGAGGATAGAGACTAATTTTAATGAATCATGCCCAGCAATGAGTATAAAAAGCAAACCTCCTTCACAATCTCGCCTGATCGGTAATGTTTTATTAGCCGTAGGCGGCTTATTTCTGATTGTTAACCTTCTTTTCCCGCAATTATTTGGCCCTAGCGTCCCCAAAGTTCCCTATAGTCTTTTTATCGACCAAGTGGAAGATGGCAACGTCGCTAGGGTATCCGTGGGACAGAATGAGATTCGTTATCAGCTTAAAAACGACCAAGAGGGCAACTACGGACGAATTTTCAGCACTACACCGATTTTTGACCTAGAATTGCCCAAACGTCTAGAAGCTAAGGGCGTAGAATTCGCCGCTGCGCCGCCGCCAAAAAATGGCTGGATTGGCAGTGTCCTTAGTTGGGTGATTCCTCCCCTGATTTTTGTCGGTATTTGGCAATTTTTCCTCGCTCGCAGCGGTGGCGGTGGTCCAGCCGGGGCTTTATCGATTACCAAAAGTCGCGCTAAAGTCTATGTGGAAGGAGATACCACCAAAACCACTTTTAAAGATGTGGCCGGTGTGGAAGAAGCGAAAACCGAATTAGCCGAAATCGTCGAATTTCTCAAATATCCCCAACGTTACATTCAAATCGGGGCGCGGATTCCCAAGGGTGTCCTCCTCGTCGGTCCGCCGGGGACAGGGAAAACCCTGCTGGCAAAAGCAGTAGCGGGAGAAGCGGGAGTTTCTTTTTTTAGTATCTCGGGTTCGGAATTCGTGGAACTCTTTGTCGGTGCGGGTGCGGCCCGAGTGCGAGATCTGTTTGAACAGGCCAAGAAAAAAGCCCCCTGTATTATTTTTATCGATGAATTAGACGCGATCGGTAAATCTCGCGCTAACGGTAATTTTATGGGGGGTAACGATGAACGGGAACAGACTTTAAACCAATTATTGACGGAAATGGACGGTTTTAACGCTGGTGATGCGACGGTAATCGTGCTGGCCGCTACTAATCGCCCTGAAACTCTTGATCCCGCCCTTTTACGCCCCGGCCGTTTTGATCGCCAAGTGTTAGTTGATCGTCCCGATCTGGCTGGACGCTTAAAAATCCTCGAAATCTACGCAGGTAAGGTAAAATTAGGAGCGGGTGTGGATTTAAAACAGATTGCTACCCGTACCCCCGGTTTTGCCGGTGCTGACTTAGCTAATCTAGTCAATGAGGCGGCTTTATTGGCAGCCCGCAATCAACGCAGTACCGTTGCCCAAGAGGACTTTAATGAGGCAATCGAGCGGGTAGTGGCCGGTTTAGAGAAGAAAAGCCGGGTTCTCTCGGAAAAAGAGAAGAAAATCGTCGCTTATCACGAAGTTGGTCACGCTCTCGTTGGTGCAGTTATGCCGGGGGGTGGTAAAGTTGCTAAGATTTCGATCGTGCCTCGCGGCATGGCAGCCCTCGGTTATACCCTGCAAATGCCCACGGAAGACCGTTTCCTGATGGATGATACGGAATTACGCGACCAAATTGCTACTCTTTTAGGTGGTCGGGCCGCGGAAGAAATTGTCTTTGGTAGTATTACTACTGGGGCCGCTAATGACCTGCAGCGGGCGACGGACTTGGCCGAACGCATGGTGACTACCTATGGTATGAGTAAGACCCTAGGTCCCCTGGCCTACGAAAAAGGTCAACAGAATAGTTTTCTGGGAGATGGTATGATCAATCCCCGGCGTTTGGTTAGCGATGATACGGCCAAAGCGATCGATAATGAAGTGAAAGAGATTGTCGAAAATGGTCATCAGCAGGCCCTGGATATTCTCGCTCAAAATCGCGATTTGCTCGAAGAAATTGCCCAAGAAATCCTCAGTAAAGAGGTGATTGAAGGGGAACAATTGCAAGCACTGCTCGATCGCGTTAAACCCCTCGATCGAGAACCTGTTACTGTTTAGATTGATTTGATTTTTACCTTACCCCATCTTTCTTCAAGATGGGGTTTTTTCTATTAGACCTCGTCTAAGAGCTAATTTCACGACCGAGGTACGCAAGCGTCTCTAGAACAGATTGAAGCAAGGATCGCCGCTGCTCGACGACAATATCTAAGTTAGCCCACATATACTTTACGTCTTTGTAGGCATTGTCCAGCAAGGCAAGTAATAATTCGCGATCTCCTGCGATGTCTTTTTGGGATGGATCACAAGTTGGTTGGGGTAATAAGTCCGCTGGTGGAGAAGGAGGGAAGGGCGATCGCTCGGACTCTAGCTGTTGAATCGTTTGTTGTAAATTTTCAATCACCCCATACATTTCCATCGGGTCAAAAACCCGCAAGAGACTGGTTTGTGTAACAATGCCCAACCCCCGCCCCCAGTTCCAAGAAACCACCAAACGCCCCACCCGCCGTTTTTGCATTTCCTGATGGGCCGTCCACAGGGAATCCTCGGGGCTGAGGAGAAATAACGGCGTACTCATCACCGTCTGGGCCCTAGTTTTGTGCAGATCGATTTGAACTGCTTGAAATTGGACAAGATCTCGCTCTGTCACAATACCAACCGGGCAGTCATTGTCTTCTGAATCTCGTTGGGTGATCACCACACAACTGACACGATGTTCAGCCATTAACTGGGCCAATTGCAAGACTGTGGCGGTGAGTGGGGCCTGTACCACTTGACTGGTCATCACATCGGATACGCGACGAAACCGCAATAGATTGGCCGGACGCAATATCTGGCGAATACTTTCATGGGAGATCACCCCGACTAACTGTCCTTGGTCATCGACAATCGGCAAATGGCGAATGCGGTAGCGCCGAAACAAAAACAGGGCAGCAAAAATGTCTTGAGCAGATTGCTGGGGCAACGTGATCAGGGGATGTACCATCACATCGGCAACGGTTGTCTCGGACAGGTTAATCCCTTGAGCGGTGAGTCGCACCACATCGCGTTCTGTCAAAATTCCTAATAACTCTTGCCCCTGCACCACCAGCAGACAGCTAACACGCACCTCTCCGGCCGGAGCAGCTAGAGGGGATAGGTCATCGGTGAGTAAACACAGACGGCTATGGGCCTGACCGATTAGGGCGATCGCATCCGCCAGAGAAGTGGTTGGCGGCACCGTCAAGGGTTGGCGATCGATCGCTTTTTCCAGATCGGGGGCCCAACTCAGAGGTGTATCAAAGGACATCAGCACCATCCTGCAATCGCAAAGGCCAAGATAGACAGAACAGCCACTGGGCAAAGAACCCAGACTCTCAGAGTTGCTAAAACCCGTTCTAAAACTATCTCAAAGTGTAGCGTCATTTAACTTTTTCCTAAAAGATGTAACGTTTTGTTACAATTTTTATTAAACTCGTAAAGATTTTAGACCCACTTCGGTGTATCATAGAGGGATGTAACAAGTTAAAGCCTGAAACTTTTTATTTAGGGGTTACTCAGCCTCTAATGGTTTCAGGAGCGGCATCACCAGACGCTGGGGTGAGTACTTCTGGGTTCTGGTCGGCCTGAAGGGTTACTCCGGAAATTCTGGACACCTTTCCATATAGTCGATCTAGCACTCGCTTTACGGAAATACGCTGCCATGGTTGACCACGTTTGGTGGTGTAGCCCTGTTCATTAAGCCAATCGGCGATCTTCTGCAAGGATTTCCCTGATTTGTGATGACGGCGAATCAGTTCAATGACCCGGCACTCTTCCGGATCATCCACTAATTCACCATCGATCGATCGTTGTCCAAAGGCAGGGGAGCCGTAGCCCGCATAACCACCGTTGCTTGCTTTTGCTTGTCTACCTTGTTCTAGCCGCTCCCAGGCAGATAAATCGTTTGAAGGGGTCGCTGTCATAGGGGATGTCAATGCAATAACTTGCAAAACCATATTACCGTAACTTAACGTCGCAAATTTGTTTTGATTGGGAGCAGCCGATGACGACTTACAAAGTAAAACCCCTGCATGAGCAGGGACTAGATATCACCATCGATGTCTGGGACGACCAAACTATAGACGATACCCCCGGGAGGTGGACATTGACTGATGCCATTTTTCTTTATTCATAGTCCTGAACCCCAACCCCTTTCTGGGGGAAAGTTACAGAGTCAAAAGCCAAGCATTTTTAGATGAGGAGCGGTTCAAAGCTGAATTTATATTGTAAAACGCAGCGATCAGAGAATTTGTCCTAAGTTACACAGCATCAATCTGGAGATATAAACATGGGTACGGCTACATTTATTCAAGATGAAACTGAATTTGATTCCCTGTTAAAGAGTGAATCACTGTTGGTGGTAGATTGCACGGCAACCTGGTGTGGACCTTGCAAACTGGTGGCGCCGTTGATCGATCGATTGGCCGATGACTATCGCGATCGCGCCAAAGTCTTCAAACTTGACCTGGACAGTAACAAACCCGTAGCCAAACGCTTTGGAATTAAAAGTATTCCGGCTGTCATGGTATTTAAACAGGGGAAATTGATAGAAACATTAGTTGGGGTTAAACCCTATGAAGAATTTACCGCTGCAGTAGAACGACAATTATAGTCTTCCACTCTGGACAAACGTCCGACCTTAACCCTTTCCTTCTCACACCACTATTCAATTTTGAGGTATGGCGTTGAACAAGCTGATAGAAATTCGATGTCCCAACTGTGGCAGCGTAGCTCAAAGGCTCTTGAGCGATCGCCTACCCGCAGGATATAAGTGTCCGGCCCGGCAGGTTGCTCAGACGGAATGCCCAGTGTGTGATTATTTCATCGCCATGTGTTGGCAAAACGGCGCTGTGCTGGAGGCCTATGCTCCCGGCATTCAGGGGAACACAGCCGCCGCTACCCCGTCCCAGCCAAAATCAGCGAGCGCCCATTGGCCCTGGTCATCTCTGTTGACAGTGGCACTCAGCCCACAAGAGTCTAGGAAATTGCTATCGGGACAACCCTAGTCAACTTTTGCATTTATACCAGTTCTTTCATTTAAAAAAAACCAAACCATATATGCTACAAGCTCAAGAAATTATGACCCAAAACGTTGTCACCATTCGTGGTTCGGCAACGGTTGCCGATGCCGTGAAATTGATGAAAGAAAAAAAACTGCGAGGGTTGATTGTCGAACCGCGCCATGAACAGGACCCTTATGGAATTGTCACCGAAACCGACATCGTTTACAAAGTGGCGGCCTTTGGCCACGATCCTAAAACTATGCGGGTCTATGAAATTATGGCCAAGCCCTGTGTGGTCGTCAATCCCGAACTGGGGGTGGAATATGTGGCTCGGTTATTTGCTCAAACCCGCATTCGCCGCGCACCGGTGATTCAGGGCAAAACTTTGCTGGGCATTATTTCTGTCAGTGATATTCTCTTCAAGAGCGATTTTGTCGAAAAGCCCAAGCGGTTGTTCATCGAAGATGAAATTGAAGCAGCCCGGGAAGACGCGCGGGCAATTTGTGCGGCCAAGGGTGAAATCTCTCCCGATTGCGCCGCAGCCTGGGATGTGGTGGAGGAACTCCAGGCCGAAGCCTCCCATCAACGGGTCAAAAAACAGGGGAGTAACTCACTTCAGTCTTACTGCGAAGCCAATCCCGATGCCTTAGAGTGCCGCATTTATGAGGATTAAATCCTGGCGGGTTTTGGGAGAATCGATCGCCTTGAGGATTTCGCCGATCGGTTTCCCCACGCGATCGAGTTCTCGAACATTCTCCACCTTTTCGGATGCGATATAGATCGATCGCTTGCGCTTGCCGAATTCGACTTGATAGGGGGTCTGTGGGTGCTTATGCCCCTAATTCCCCTGAGAGGAGATAATCAAGAAAAGTCTTGGCGATCACGGATAGTTTTTTATCCTTGGGATAAACCACATACCAATGGCGTTGGATGGGAAAATCTTCCACGTCAAGGATGGTAAATTCCCCATGAGGATTATCTAAATTTAAGACGTGCTGAGACAGAACCGAAATTCCTAAACCACCGGCGACCGCTTGTTTAATGGCTTCATTATTGCCGATTTCCAAACGCAAAGATACAGTGATGCCATGGTCGAGAAAAATTTGCTGTACTGCCCGTCTAATTCCCGATCCCATTTCCCGCATAATAAAAGGTTCCCCTTGCAGCCGTTTAATCGGAATTTTTTTCTGTCCCGCTAGGGGGTGATCTTTGCGGGCAATAACCACAAGGGGGTTTTCCAGAAACGGTTGAATCTCCAGGTTTAGATCTTCGGGGGGTTCGCTTAAAATATATAGGTCATCAACATTATTGATTATCCTTGCTTCTAGATCTTGGTGATTGGTCAATTCTAGGGACACATCTACCCCTTGGTACTGTTGACAAAAAGGACCTAGGATCTGAGGGATTAAATATTGGGCTGTGGATACCGCCGCTAAACGCAGTTTACCCTGTTTAATCCCCTTGATATCAGCGATCGCCATCTCAAAGTTATCAAGATCCTTGAGGACTGCCTGACAGGTTACTAATAAACTGCGTCCGGCCTCGGTTAAATACAAACGTTTGCCTATCTGTTCGAATAAGGGCAGACCCACTGCTTTAGTCAGTTGTTTCATCTGGGTAGAAACCGTGGGTTGGGTGATCGATAGTTCTTCAGCAGCTTTGGTGAAACTGCCATGACGAGCGGTCGCTTCAAAGACGATCAGTTGATGTAAAGTGGCTTGAATCAAGAGAAGCCTCTAGAGCGCTACACTTCTGTTACTGCCTTGAGGAGCTTTGCTAAACAGAAGCAGGAATGGAGGGGAACGGGTGAAAACTTCCCACACTGCTTATATCATAGGTTTAAATCAATACTTTTGTAAAGATATATCGATTCAAGCTCAATTTACAAAAATTTGCTTGTCAAGCTATCGGTTCCAGTATAGATTTATAACAATCGATATTTAAAAACCATAAAGTTTTGTCTATCAAGGCTGGTCTGTCAACCGCCGGCTTTGTTGTGGACAAAAATCCTTTGCTCAGTTGGATTCTCATGGAAATAACCAATCGTATTCATTTTGACAATTTGCGGGGCGATATCTTCGGTGGTGTAACAGCTGCCATCGTTTATCACCCTCTAGCTCTCGCCTTTGGGGTAGCTTCTGGGACAGGGGCGATCGGGGCCAGTTTAACCGCCAAAAATCCCGAATTAGGCTTACCTGCGGACTTGACGCTGTCCAAAGTTCTGCCCGCAACAGGTTTGCTTAAGGGGTAAAGAGCCTTATACCATTTTTCACAAGTAATGGCAGAGATGGTTAATTGCCCTCACCCCTAACCCCCCCACCCCCCCTGCCCCCCCGACATCGGGGGGCAAGATACCTGCCAAGAATAAAGAAAAATGGTATTACTCTTACTCTCTTTCAGCTTTTGAAAGTTCATTTAGTTCGTTTATATTCAATACTCCTCATCAGGGGAGGCCTAAGGAGGTATTCGTGGATTTTTTGTCATTGTTTTTCCTAGACTTTGTTAAGCAGTTGCAGTCCCCAACACTGGCCTTTTTGATTGGTGGGATGATCATTGCTGCTCTCGGAAGTGAATTGGTCATTCCCGAGTCAATTTGTACGATCATTGTCTTTATGCTGCTGACCAAAATCGGTCTGACTGGCGGGATTGCCATCCGCAATTCCAACCTGACGGAAATGGTATTACCAATGATCTTTGCCGTAATAGTAGGGATTATTGTGGTCTTCGTCGCGCGCTATACCTTAGCCAATCTGCCCAAGGTGAAAGTGGTCGATGCGATCGCAACTGGGGGGTTATTTGGAGCCGTGAGTGGCTCGACTATGGCAGCCGGTCTGACGGTACTCGAAGAACAAAAGATACCCTACGAGGCCTGGGCTGGCGCACTCTATCCCTTCATGGATATCCCGGCGCTGGTAACGGCGATCGTGGTGGCTAACATTTATCTTAACAAGAAGAAAAACAAAGAAGCGGCCTACGACCGCGAGTCTTTTAGCAAGCAGCCGGTGGCGGCCGGGGATTATTCCGATCAGCAGGATTATCCCAGCAGTCGGCAGGAGTATCTCAGCCAGCAGCAGCCGGCGGATAATCGGGTCAAGATCTGGCCGATCATTGAGGAAAGCCTTCGCGGACCGGCCCTATCGGCCATGTTATTAGGTTTGGCTTTGGGCATATTCACCCAGCCGGAAAGTGTCTATAAAAGCTTCTACGATCCCCTCTTTCGCGGCTTGCTTTCCATCTTGATGCTGGTCATGGGGATGGAGGCTTGGTCAAGGGTGGGTGAACTGCGTAAGGTGGCCCAGTGGTATGTTGTCTATAGCGTCATAGCACCGTTTGTACATGGGCTAATCGCCTTCGGTCTCGGCATGATTGCCCACTACGCCACCGGGTTCAGTTGGGGCGGTGTCGTGGTTCTGGCCGTCATCGCTTCCTCTAGTTCCGACATCTCCGGGCCGCCCACGTTGCGGGCCGGTATCCCCTCGGCTAATCCCTCCGCCTATATAGGCGCGTCCACGGCCATCGGTACACCAGTAGCGATCGGCTTGTGCATACCCTTCTTCCTTGGTCTCGCCCAGGCCCTCAGCGGCGGCTAGGATTGTGGTCTGTGGGCGTTCCCTTGACGGGGCCTACCAAGCAAATAAATGTACACACTTAAGGAGATAATCAACATGGCCAAACCAGCCAAAAAGCTCGTCATCGTCACAGAAAAGATTTTGTTGAAAAAAGTCGCCAAGATCATCGAAGAATGCGGGGCGAGTGGTTACACGGTGATGGATACTGGCGGTAAAGGCAGTCGCAACGTGCGCTCGTCGGGACAACCCCACGTTTCCGAAACCGACAGTAATGTTAAGTTCGAGATACTTACCCCCGATCGAATTATGGCCCAAAATATTGCCAAGCAGGTTGCCGAGCAGTTTTTCCTCAATTTTGCGGGCATGATCTATCTCTGTGATGCGGAGGTTCTGTACGGACAGAGTTTCTGTGGACCAGAGGGCTGTGATATCTAACCGGACCATGACTCCGGCACTCTAGGGCCACCGCATCCCCAGCTTGACTGTCCTTGAGCGGTGGCCCTTTTTCCTATCCCCCAGTTTTATGACCACCTGAAATCTTTAACCCTCATCCCTTTAAACTTATGATTTTGTCCCCTATTCTGCCTCCTTTGATCGGGGAGATAGCGGCTCCCATGACTCCGATACCCTTGCTCGCGACGGTTGTAGCTGAGGATTCACCGATTATTCTCTCCGGCGTATTGCTGACGCTGGTGGTGATTTATCTGGCCAGCAAGCTCGGCGCGGAGGCCGCCCGACGATTGGATTTTCCTCCCGTACTGGGAGAACTGGTCGCCGGTGTGATCGTCGGCGTTTCGGCACTGCATCTGCTCATCTTTCCGGAAGGGGGGCTATCGGCCTCTGACTCGCTGATTATGACGGTACTGCAAGGATTGAATCAATTGGCCCCGGCTGCCGTGGACCGGATCTTTGAGTCCCAAAGTGAAGTGATTTCGGTTCTAGCTGAAATCGGTGTGATTATTCTGCTGTTTGAAATTGGCCTGGAATCGGATCTGCGACAACTCAAGGAAGTGGGAATTCAAGCCACGGTTGTGGCCTGTGTGGGGGTGGCGGCACCTTTTGCGGCGGGTACGGCCGGGTTAATGCTCGTCTTTCATGTGGCCGCCATCCCGGCGATTTTTGCGGGGGCTGCCTTAACGGCAACCAGTATCGGTATTACCTCGAAGGTGTTGTCAGAGTTAGGTCAACTCAAATCCAAAGAAGGGCAAATTATTGTCGGCGCGGCGGTGATCGATGATGTCCTCGGTATTATTGTTCTGGCTGTGGTCGCTAGTTTAGCCAAAACCGGTGAGATTGATGTGACCAATGTTATTTATCTGATTGTCAGCGCTACGGCCTTTTTGATCGGATCAATTTTGTTGGGAGGTATTTTTAACAAAAGTTTTGTGGCGATCGTGGAGCGGCTGAAAACTCGGGGCAATATTGTTATTCCGGCATTTGTCTTCGCTTTCTTTATGGCATTTTTGGGCAATGCTATTCATCTTGAAGCGATTTTAGGGGCCTTTGCCGCCGGTTTGGTGCTTGATGAAACCGATACCCGCAACGAGTTGGATGAGTTGATCAAACCGATCGCCGATTTGCTCGTACCGATTTTCTTTGTGACGGTGGGAGCGCGTGCCGATCTCGGTGTTTTAAACCCAACGGTACCGGAGAATCGGGCCGGACTTTTGATCGCTGTCTTTTTGATGGTTGTGGCGATCGTTGGTAAACTGGTGACGGGCTGGGCAGTTTTTGGCATATCCGGAATCAATCGTCTCGCCATCGGTGTGGGCATGATTCCCCGGGGTGAGGTGGGTCTAGTTTTTGCCGGGATCGGCTCGGCCAGCGGAATTTTGGACAAGCCTTTGGAGGTGTCGATTATTATTATGGTAATCCTGACCACTTTCCTCGCTCCTCCCTTCCTCAGAGTCGCTTTTGGTAAGACGGAAGCTGTTCCCGAAACCCTGGAAGGCAAGGAGCCAGCTAATCCTATTCCTTAATTTTGCGGGTAAAATCTGATTTTTTAGACGAGGCTGAAAATACTTCAGCCTTTTTTGTCGACGATAGTTCCGGGATTTATCGGTTAGAAAGAGCGCAGTTTCCCCGCGACCAACCCCATTCTTCCACTCCCACGGAAATTTGCGAACCGGGACGGACATCTCCTTTCGATAAGTCTATCAGGGTCACACTGACTGCGGCGAATAAACTGCCACGATAAATCGGTTGTCCTTTGTTGTTAGTATTTTTAAAGCTAAGGCTAGAAACTTGGGGAGGTTGACCGGAACGCGTCCAGCGAATGCGTTCAAAACGTCCATTGAGAAATTCTGCCGAATAGGACCAACCGTTATTCATGCGGCCTTGACAAAAAAGCTGTTGTGTGGCCACAGTAGCAGGAATATTGACAGATAAACTCAGAAGGCTGAATGCAGCGAGAGCGATCGGCAAAAATTTCATAAAAGTTGGCACTATAGGGTCAAATAATCCCATTATAAGTTCTTAGCTCGCAAATTTAACTATCGCGGCTGCGGTAAGTTCCGGTTTTTCGAGGTGGGGAACATGACCACAGCGAGGAATCCAGACCAGTTGATTATTAGGTAAAGCCTGCTGAAATTTCTTCGCGTCTTTTGTGCCTAAAATTTGATCGTTTTCTCCCCAAATAATCAGAGTTTCTCGGTTTATTTGGCTTAATTTCGGCAAAAATGACCCATAACCACCACTTTTGGTAAAGGAGATTAAAGCCTCACTCCAGTGGGGACAATTCAGGTGCAGACTAGCACAGGTGCAAGCATCAACACTAGCCAAAGTTGGATCGAAATAGGCAGTACGACTGATATTTTGGCGCACGCGGGGATTGGCTAAAAAATTAGTTGCCCACTTATCGAGGGGAGAAAACATCAATTTACCCAAAACTGGGGGATTAGCTAGTCCTGCGCTGTCAATGAGGACTAATTTCGCCACTATTTCCGGGTAGGAGAGGGCAAAATCGAGGGCCACTGCACCCCCCATGGAAGCACCGACTAAAATTATCGGTTCGGCGATCGCAGTTCTCCAGAAATGGTAAAGATGGCTTTTAATAGTTTTTGGAGATACTTCTAAATCTGGCTCTCGCTCAGTAAAACCGAAGCCGAGTAGATCTATCGCCCAAGTTTCCCTATTTTGGGCGAGTAAAGGTAGTAAACGCCGAAATTCCAGCAGGGAACTATCAAAACCGTGCAGGAGGACAAAAGGCGGTTGACCTTGCCCTTGTTGACTATAGGTAGTTAGAATCGATCGGGGATAGATGGGGCTATCGATGGCAATTTGGTGGATATTTTCGAGGAGAGCAAGGGAGGTATCTTCGCTCAATCCCTCGCTAACAGTGGGTAAAAAGTTAGGATAATTCACGGATGAGGGGGACAGTTTTTTCTAGAGTTTCCGAACATCGGCGTTGATTTTATCAGCCTGTATCCAAGATTTCCGGTCAAAAAAAACCAGGCTGATAACTGATAGCTGAAAGTTATCTTAATAGCTAATTTCGAGGGTGACAGCAGCGCGCAGGGTTTGTTCCCCTCCGATAACCGGGCTACTGGCAGCATCGGCACTCCGAAAAACCGCTTCTGAGCGGGCTATTGGCACGGGATTACCTGTATTACCCACTTGGATAGAAACCGTTTCTTTCGCCACTAAACCGAGGGCTTGTAACACGATTGTCGCCTGTTCTCTAGCTTGTTCCGTGGCTTTGATGAGAGCGGTTCTTTGGGCAGCTGCGATCGCTGATTCTCCAGCAGTAAAACTGACCCCATCGATGCGTGTTGCCCCGACTTTCACCGCTTCATCGATTAAAATCCCCGCTTGGGCTATATCGATCTGAAAACTAATCAAATTAGCCCCGATATAACCGATTAAACGTCTTTGGTTGTTGCTGTAGTCATAATTGGGCTGTAAACTGATGCCGGTGGTTTCCAATTTTTCCACTTGACGGGAACGGAGAAATTTAACCACCGCATCGCTACGATTGGCGGTTTCCCGCTGCACTTTCCCCGCTTCTTTGCCTTGAACTTCTACCCCTAAGCGCACTACTGCCTGAGAAGTGGCGATATTTTCTATTCCTTCTCCCGTCACGGTAATTGTCCTCAATTCTCTTTCGTTTGCGTAACTAGGCATAACTAATCCGGTGTTGATGAGGATAAGGGACAGCAAAAAAGCCAAGCAAAATTTTCTGTAATTCATGAAAAATCCGTAGCGATCGATACTATATTTCGATTCTAGCCTTTATTTTGGGCAATTGAGTTGCAGATTATCCCTTTTCCGTCACTTTCGCCATATTGGTGACTAAGCTCTGGGAACTTGAAAAGGGGCCTTTAAGCAAGATTGGTGACTCTCTTCGGTTTGGTGGGTAAAATGTATTCTAAGATACAGTCTTGCGCTCAAGTGAGTGTAAAGAACCACAGAGACACAAAGGACACAAAGACCGATCGCTATTATATAAGTTAAACTTGTCACACAAAGAATAAGAGAGCCGATTGGTTCGCACACTGGTGCTGTTGATTAAAAAGATAAATTCTCAAAACTTGCTATGATCTAACAAGATTGTTAATGCACTTTCTCGGATTAATTATCCCCTGCAATGACTCGCCAAATTCACGACCAATTTGCCAAGGAATATTTAGAAGAACTCTTATCGTCTCTAGGAACGATTAAAAAGAGCAAGAAAGTCAAG
>NZ_JADBUE010000063.1:0-7984 GCF_020245805.1 Microcystis sp. M179S2
AAGTTTAGAAAGTAAAATCAAACAATTTGAGGAGGAAAGAACCATGCCTTTAATGAGTAATATGGAGTTACGAGGGATAGAACGCGGTAAGGAAATTGGTAAGGAAATTGGTAAGGAAATTGGAGCATTACAAAAAAGCCGCGATGCCATAAAAACAGTTTTAACTGTGCGGTTTGGACAAATTTCTTCAGAAATTGAAGAGATAATCGGCAAAATCACTAACCCTACTATCTTAGAAGAGCTACTAAAATTAGCAGCTACCGCTAATTCTCTCGCAGAATTTAAGCAGTCTTTGGCAAGAATCCAATAAGAAAATCTTGCCGTAGGGTAGGCATTGTCCACCCATTCACCTTGAAACCCTCAGCCAAAAAACAATATCGAGAAAACGGATTTTTTCAAGGAACCCGTTTTCTGGACTTATGGCGATCGCCTTCCCGCCATGACCCACTAAAATTGTCATTGTGAGGGGGTAGATGATACAGTTTTTCTGATCTGGCTACGAGATAAGCGTGCCAAAAACACTGAGGAGCAGACCGCACTATCAAAAAATGCTATAATTTTCAATAAATTACGTCAATAAATATCAATCATGAACTCTTTTGCTATTCGCTTAGAAAAAAATGGAACAATTAATGTTCCTCAAGCTATCCAAGATAAACTCAATCTTTGCGAAGGAGATTTATTAAATTTAATAGAAATTGAGGGTATTATTTTGTTGACTTTACAACAACCAAAAGTCCCTCAACTGTCTGACCAAATTACAACAATTCGAGAAGAAGCCAATGTTACACTGAATGATTTATTACAAGGATTAGACGAAGAAAGGCAAAAAATATACCAACAAAAACATTAATATGAAGAGAATTTTTGCTGATTCCAGTATCTTAATTGCTGGTGCAGCTTCTAAAACAGGTGCAAGTCGAGCAGTGCTGACAATGGCTGAAATTGGCTTATTTAAAATACTTATTTCAGAACAAGTGTTAGAAGAATGCCAGCGAAATCTTTATAAAAAAATTCCCTTAGCGCTTCCCATTTTCAAGCAACTTATCAGCCAGATAAATCCTGAAATTTTACCGAATCCATCTCAAGAACAATTCTTACGATTTTGTAAAATTATTGAAGAAAAAGATGCTCCTATTCTTGCAGCTGCTTTATTGGCTAATGCAGATAGATTACTAAGCTTAAACACCAAAGATTTTACGTCACGCGTTGCTGAACAAACAGGAATAATTATGCAAACGCCATCGCAATTTATACAAGACATTCGCTCAATTATTAATCATGAGTTATGACTTAGGGTATTAGTGATTGCCTTTAGAAAACGGGTTTCTTGAAACCCGTTTTCTGTATAAATATTAATTTCTGTTACAGGGGTCTTGAAAGATTGGGTATTGTTGGGCTAAAACTATTAGCAATAAACCTTTGCAGTTAATGTCATGACTTCTTCACTGTTGCCGATTCTTCCTGCTATTTACGATGTTTTGTTCGATTTTGCCCAATCTGATGGCTTGAGTCAAGCTAATCAGGTGGATAGTGTGAGAAATCAAGGTTTAACCGCACCGAATTTAATTTGACTTTCTCTGATTCATGAATAAACCTGATTGAGAAAAAAATAAGTATATCTTATGTCCTAATTGACGGTAGAAAAAAACGCTCTTAAGATAGTAGAAACCATTAATTGATGTTTTGACAGTCTTCAACCCTAACCCACACCGGCTAGTTAAACGGTTGTTTAAAAACCGGCTGACTTGGCTGAATAATTAATAGCAAAGCAATTTGTGGGCAATGTCCACCCTACATTACTAAATTATGGTTAAAGCCAAAAGCTTTGCCAATAATTTGATTTTAGACCATTTTCTACAATTAAGTACAATCAAAAACATATTACTCAAAGCCATGAGCAACCCAAATATTGATTTAAATCCAGCGCAGTGGAGTTTCAGAGGAAACTCATCTGATATAAGTAATGCCATCAATGCAATTACATCTCGATTTTCAAGCGATCGCGGCAATGTTATTGATGGATATTCCGCTACGAAGTTAGTTGTTGACAAGTTCTTAGCCAATCCAAAGGTGACAAACCAGCAACTTATTCAAATTTCCAAAAGTACATTAGATAAATTTTCGGCTGACGACTCGACCGTTCCCACGAAATACCCCGATTATGATAAAAAACCTGGCCATCTGATGGCGGTGGACGCATTTTATATGCTTACTGGCAATCCCAAAGGCCAAGTTTCTACAAAGCTTAATGGTTTGGGTTTTACTGGTACTTCAAGTCTCCTCATTACTTATGCAGAAAACAATCCCGCACTGCTATTAGGAACAATAGAACATGATTTAACAGACTATCTTCAAGATGCAGGCGTTACCAATCTAAACACTTCTCTTTGGGGAATAGCAGACAAAGCCGCTTCTGCGTTGGTTATGTTTGCCGAAACCTTAGTTAGTGGATATATTCCATCAGAAGAAGAAATCTTCAATGTTATGGGTACGCGCCAGTTGCCAACTAGAGAAATGGAACTAAGGCAAACTGTTACTAGGTTAGGAAATGTTAGTTCAACTCTCGCTACTAAGTTAGCAATGCACTATGGAAATGAAGAATTCGGGAGTCAATTAATTGCCGCAACTGCAACAAAAACCCTTGGCGGGTGGTTAGGAGATAATTTAGCTTATCAACTGGCAAGTGTGGGAAGCTCAATACCAGCACGAGCTTTATATACAAGACTTTATGGGAACTTTACTAATACATTGTTGGGTTTTGGTAGTTCTGCAATTAGTCAAGCTTTTTCAGAGAAATTTGATATAGAAGATCCCCTTGCTCAAATTGCGATTGATCAAGTTACTGCTTCACTAACTAATCATATTTTTTCTGGGTTAACTGAGGCTGCTTTTGGCAAATCGTTTGCTGTTAATTATTTAGGAGTAGATCCTAATATAAACCTCAGCCTTACAAAAGCATCAATTATTGGAGAGGTTGTTAATACGGGGTTTGGCGCATTGCAATCTTTTGCAAGCACTCAACTTTTTAATTATGTCGATAAGGTATGGACGGGGGCTGACTTAAATAATTTTGGTGCTTCGATTGGTGGAGTAATCGGTGGTTTTATTGTTCCCGGAATTGGAAACTTTTTAGGCTCTGTTGTTGGTGGATGGGCGTGGAATCTGATCGCTAATAAAGATCCTCGTGCTTATTATTCTGTATATTACAATGCTGCAACGGGTAAGTTTGTCAGTCAATTTAGCTTTGAAGCAGAGGGTGGAAAACCAGAAGTTGCTCAACAGATGGCTCAATCTGCATCAGATACGCTTCAGTTGATTGCTGGAATGATTGGGGGAACTCCTTTAACCATTACGGCAACGGAGTATGGACATTATGAAAAAGAGTTTGTTTTTAATATTGGGGGTAGTGGTAAAAATTCTTTCTCCAATGCACAAACAGCTTTATATAATGGCATTATTAGACAGTTGAAAACGCTGAATATTCAAGGGGGTGATCCCTATATGAAGCGTTTAATCGCTCTACCTTCATACAACTCTGATATCAAAGGTTTATTTACTGATTTGGGTGTTGCTAAGGAGTATAGTGTTCATAAGGCTGATCCTATTCTCTACGGTCAAGCTATTTTAAATGTTGATAATGCAGATGCACGAAAGTATTTACTGGATGATTGGCGTAGGGTACAAGCAAGAGCGAAGGCGTTAACGCTGAATGCTCTGCCGGGTGATGATGGAAGTGAGTTTATTGCTGGTACTGTGGGTAATGATTCTATTGATGGTGGTGCGGGTAATGATTTTCTTTTTGGTGATCAAGGAAATGATTCTTTGATCGGTGGAGCAGGTAACGATAGGCTGCAAGGAGGGGATGGTGAAGATACTCTTTTAGGTGGAGATGGAGATGATACGTTTATTCCTAGTTCTACGGGTGCGGGGGATCATCTAGACGGGGGAGCGGGAAAAGATATTCTGATCGTTCATTATTCAATTTATGGTACTGCTGGTAGTTTAGTTGGAGCTCTAGGTCGAGGAATTACTAACTTTATTGCTGGTAAAATCCACACTATTGCTGGTAAAATCCACAATTTCATTAACATTGGTTGGACTATACTTACCTACAGTAATATTGAACAATTTAACATTACGGGTAGTCCTATCGACGATCAACTAAAAGCAAAAGCAGGAGACACTCTTGATGGTGGCGACGGAAGGGACACTCTTACACTTGATTTTGCAGATGCAACAAAAACGGTTGTTATCGATCTTACTCAAACTACTGCTCAGGTGAGTTACGGTACTACGCAAATTCAGAATTTTGAAGCAATTGATAAAATTGTTACTGGTAGTGCTGATGATTCTATCAAACTTTCAACTACTGCTTCTTATGGTACTTCTGGTGGTGCTGTTGGCGGAGGTACAGGATCAGGAGCAGGAGCAGGGTCAGAAGGAACAGTTGATGGAGGCTTAGGAACAGATATTCTGATTGTTGATTATTCAATTTATGGTACTTCTGGTGGTGCTGTTGCAAGTACAGGAATTTCTAACTTTATTGCTGGTAAAATCCACAATGCTATTGTTACTGGTTTTACTACACTTACCTACAGTAATATCGAACAATTTAACATTACAGGTAGTCCTTTTGATGATAAACTTTATGGAGCTAATCTAGATGATATTTTAATCGGTGGTGGCGGAAATGATACCCTGACAGGAGGAGCAGGAAACGACTCAATCACAGGAGTCAACAGTCAAAGCACAACCCCCGGTAAGGGAGAAATTGATAATATAACAGGAGGAACTGGACGCGATACGTTTATCCTTGGTGACGTTAACTGGATTGGTTATGATGATGGTAATACAACATCTGCGGGTAATAATGACTATGCCTTAATTACTGATTTTAAACCCACTGATGATATTATTCAGATTCGCGGTTCAAGTAGTGACTATTTATTGACTGTTTCTGGTTCTAATACTAATCTCTACATCAACAAACCCGGAAGCGAACCAGATGAACTTATCGCGGTTATCAATAATCAAACAGCATTAAGTCTAACTGCTAGTTATTTTAGTTATGTTACTAATTCTAACTTACCTACTATTAGCCTTGCTGTCTCTCCCAGTAGTGTTACTGAAGATGGGACAACTAACTTAGTCTATACCTTCACCCGTAGCGGTTCCACCACAAATTCTTTAACGGTTAACTATACAGTTGGGGGGACAGCAACCAATGGAACCGATTACGCTTCTATTCCCACCAGTGTCACCTTTGCCGCTAATTCAGCGACCGCGACTGTAACCGTTGACCCCACTGCTGACACCACAGTTGAACCCGATGAGACTGTTATTTTAACCCTTGCTTCTGGGACAGGTTATACGATAGGTACGACCACCCCAGTTACGGGTACGATTACGAATAGTCCTGTCACTCCCAGTATTACCCTTGCAGTTTCTCCCAGTAGTGTTTTTGAAGACGGGACAACAAATCTGGTTTATACCTTCACCCGTACTGGTGTAACAACTAATGCTTTAACAGTCAATTACACCCTCGGAGGGACAGCTACTCTTAATACCGATTACACTCGTACAGGGACTACCAATACAGTCACCTTCGCTGCTAATTCATCCACTGCTACCGTCACAGTTGACCCCACTGCTGACACTACAGTTGAACCCGATGAGACTGTTATTTTAACCCTCGCGACCGGGACAGGATATACAATAGGTACGACCAACGCAGTTACGGGTACGATTACGAATGATGATACCAATGTCACCTTGGCGGTTT
Organism: Microcystis sp. M179S2; assembly: GCF_020245805.1. NCBI lineage: Bacteria > Bacillati > Cyanobacteriota > Cyanophyceae > Chroococcales > Microcystaceae > Microcystis > Microcystis sp. M179S2. Next base: position 5,786 of record NZ_JADBUE010000063.1, read on the forward strand.
CTCCTAGTAGTGTTACCGAAGACGGGACAACCAACTTGGTTTACACTTTTACCCGTAGCGGTTCCACAACTAATGCTTTAACAGTCAATTACACCCTCGGAGGGACAGCTACCCTCAATACCGACTACACTCGTACCGGGACTACCAATACAGTCACCTTCGCTGCTAATTCATCCACTGCTACTATAACTGTTGACCCCACTGCTGATACCACAGTTGAACCCGATGAGACTGTTATTTTAACCCTCGCGACCGGGACAGGTTATACAATTGGGACAACTACCGCAGTTACCGGAACAATTAATAATGATGATACCAATGTCACTCTTGCGGTTTCTCCTAGTAGTGTTACTGAAGACGGGACAAGTAATCTGGTTTATACCTTCACCCGTACTGGTGTAACAACTAACGCTTTAACCGTCAATTACACCCTCGGAGGGACAGCTACTCTTAATACCGATTACACTCGTACAGGGACTACCAATACAGTCACCTTTGCTGCTAATTCATCCACTGCTACCGTAACAGTTGACCCCACTGCGGATACCATAGTTGAACCGGATGAGACTGTTATTTTAACCCTCGCTGCGGGGACCGGTTATACAATAGGTACGGCCACCGCAGTGACGGGGACAATTACTAATGACGATTTCTCCAAACTCTCCATCAATAATATCACCGTGGTCGAAGGTCAAAATAGTAATGCTATCCTCACCGTCACAGTTGATAACCCCAATCCACAACAAATTAGCGTCAATTATACTACTGCACCCGTTAACGCTACCGCCAATGTAGATTACACTAGCAAGACCGGAACTATCACCATTGCACCTAATACTTCCACTGCTACTATTAGCATTCCCATCCTCAATGATAACCTTAATGAGGCAAACGAAACTTTTGCCATTAACCTCAGTAATCCCGTCAATGCAACTCTTAGCAATAATCAAGGAATTGTCACCATTAGCGATACCTTAACCGCTAATGTCACCACTACCCTACCCGCTAATGTGGAAAATCTGACCTTAAACGGAACCGCAAATATTAACGGAACTGGTAACGCTGCTAATAACATCCTGACAGGTAATAGCGGTAATAATACTCTCAATGGTGGTGCGGGAATTGATACCCTAATCGGTGGTTTAGGGAATGATACTTATCAAGTTGATACTACTACCGATACGATTACGGAAAATGCCAACCAAGGTACAGATACTGTTCAATCTTCTGTAACTTATACCCTGGGAAATAACCTAGAAAACCTCACCTTAACGGGAACCGCAAATATTAACGGAACTGGTAACACCTTAAATAACATTATCACCGGTAATAGTGGTAATAATACCCTCAATGGTAGTGATGGGAATGATACCTTGATTGGTGGTACTGGTAATGATACCATAACGGGAGGCACAGGTAGCGATCGCTTCACCTTCAACAACCGCAATGAAGGGATTGACACAATTACTGATTTTCTCTCCAGTCAGGGGGATAAAATTACTGTCTCTGCTGCGGGTTTTGGCGGTGGTTTAGCCGCAGGAGTTGCGATTACAACCGCTCAATTTGTGTTAGGAACAACTGCATTAAATGCCAGCAATCGCTTTATTTATAATACAATCACTGGAGGATTATTCTTTGATGGGGACGGGACAGGTACACTAGCAGCTATTCAAATTGCAACTCTTAGTTCTAAACCCACTCTTACCGCCTCTGATATACTTGTATTAGTTTAATCTTAATACAGCTTGTAGGGTGCGTTAGACGGCCAAAAATTGCTGCTTTGACTGGAAGGTGACAATCCGTCGTAACGCACCACCTATCATCGACTGTGATTGTGTGATGGACTATGATTGAAGTAACGCACCACCTATCATCGACTGTGATTGTGTGATGGACTATGATTGAAGTAACGCACCACCTATTATCAACTAAGTAGCTGGTTACAATTAAAGATAAAATACAAAGAATCAGAAGCCTGTCCCACTATCTAAGTGGGTAGAATTAAATATAAGATGAACGTAGGTTGGTTTGAAACATGAAACCCAACGCCTGCTCATGTTAAGCTTTTCACGACTACTTATAGTTAATCATGTATTTCTGGCAATTTCGTGTTTATCAGCGTCCTTTGCTGCGTCCCCTACAAACCCATCACGGACTCTGGCAAATTAGGGAAGGAATTATTATTCGCTTAGAAGCGGA
>NZ_JADBUE010000064.1:0-3592 GCF_020245805.1 Microcystis sp. M179S2
ACCACGAAAATGGTCAAAGAATCGAAAAAAAGAAAGAGTTACCCAGTTTTAAGGCACTAGGTAAGGATGGACTGTGCCGCTTACTGTTTTATGAGACTAGGCTTCTTTATCAACTTTTGACAGACAATTTGGTAAAGTGATATTTGGCTAAATTAACTTTTTCTTAAGAGAATCTCAATGCACATTGCCTGGTTAGGAAAAAAATCTCCTTTTTGCGGTAACGTTACCTATGGGCGAGAAGTGACTAATTCCCTGCTCGATCGAGATTATCAAGTCAGTTTTCTGCATTTTTCTTCCGAAAAACCCACTGTCAGCGATTGGCCCGACTTTTACGACGAAATCACCCTGCCACGTCTCTATAGTTCCCAAGTCTATACTATTCCCACCCTGAAATCGAGTCGGGTTCTACAGGATAAACTCAGGGAACTGAAACCGGATCTAGTTCATGCGTCCTTACCCCTGTCTCCCCTCGATTTTCTGCTACCGGAAATTTGTGAGTCTTTAGATTTGCCTCTGGTGGCGACTTTTCACCCGGCTTTTGATAGTAAAATTCGCAATCTCATCTCTAGTACCCAATTATTAACCTACCAACTACACGCCCCTTTTTTAGCTAATTACGATAAAGTAATTATTTTTTCCACCTCTCAACGGGATTTTTTAGTTAAATTGGGAGTTCCCGAAGAAAAATTAGCAATTATTCCCAATGGGGTTGATGTTAATAAGTATTGTCCAGGACCCTCGAATATTAAAGCTCAATATAATGCCGATTGTTTATTTGTTTATCTCGGTCGGATCATGCCGGAGAAAAATGTAGAATCTTTATTGAAAGCTTGGAAAAAAACCAGTTTAGGTGATAGATGCAAACTGCTCATTGTGGGCGATGGTCCGTTAACTCCTTCCCTTAAACCTTTTTATGGAGAAGAAGATGGTATTATCTGGTTAGGTTTTATCGGCGATGAAAATAAACGAATTGAAATTTTGCGCGGGGTTGACTGCTTTATTTTACCCTCATTAGTGGAAGGTTTATCGATTTCCCTCTTAGAAGCGATGGCCTGCGGTGTTGCTTGTATGGCTACGGATGTGGGGGCCGATGGGGAAGTGTTAAAAGGTGCGGGAATAGTTCTAGATACTAAAGGACTAATTACCCAATTAAAAACTCTCTTGCCCGTATTACGAGATCATCCCGAATTAACCACAATTTTAGGTCAAAAAGCCCGTCAAAGAGTTTTAGACTCTTACACTCTCAGCAAAAATATCGATCGCTTACAGTTAGTTTATCAAGAAGTGTTAGCCAAACAACAATCTTCTCTTAGCTACTTTCACTAAGGAATTTATATGACGATTGCCCGGACAATTTGCTTGGGATTTATTGCGGTAATTTTAGCGGGAACTTCCCTGTTGATGTTGCCTGTTTCTACCACTAGCGGCACTTGGAATGACCCAATTGTTGCCCTCTTTACCTCCACTTCTGCTGTCTGTGTTACGGGTTTAGCAGTAGTAGATACGGGTACTTATTTTTCTTTTTGGGGTCAATTATTTATCGCTTTATTAATTCAAGTGGGTGGACTGGGATATATGACCACTACCACTTTTTTAATGTTATTAGTTGGGCGAAAATTTGACCTGAGACAGAAGTTAGCGATTCAAGAATCCTTTGATCGACCTTTCCTACAAGGTAGTCAAAGTTTAATGAAATCAGTGATTGCTACTACTTTAGTTTTTGAGTTAACAGCAACTTTGGTTATGTTAACTGTCTTCGCCCAAAAGTATGATTTTAGATCTGCGGTGTGGTTATCTTTATTCCATAGTATTAGTGCTTGGAATAATGCTGGTTTTGGCTTGTTTAAAGATAACTTGATGTCCTATCAATCCTCAATTATTATTAACTTAGCTATCACAGGATTGATCATTTTTGGAGGTATCGGTTATCAAGTAATTATCGAGTTTTATACTTGGTCTATTCACCGCTTTCGATATAAAAGAAAAGGCTTTGTTTTTTCTCTTAACTATAAAGTTGCTATCAGTACAACTATATTTTTATTAGTGATGGGAACATTGGCTTTTTTATTTACTGAACAGGGAAATGGTGACACTTTGGCTAATTTATCAATTAAAGATAAATTGCTGGCTGCTTGGTTCCAATCGGTAACATCGAGAACAGCAGGATTTAATACTATTGATATCGGTAAAATTTCCGTAGAAGGTTTATCAATTACCATGGCTCTCATGTTTATAGGAGCCAGTCCTAGCGGTACAGGCGGCGGTATTAAAACCACAACTTTTAGGATTTTATATAACTGTACCCGCTCGGTTTTAAGAGGTCGTGAAGAAGTGACTCTCTATCAAAGACGCATTCCTATGCCGTTAATTTTAAAGTCAATGGCGGTGGTTTTTGGTTCAGTTATAGCGATTATTATCTCCACCCTAGCTATCTCATTTGTGGAGACAGATTTTCAAATGATTCAACTGTTTTTTGAGGTAGTTTCTGCCTTTGGAACTGTCGGACTATCTATGGGTATAACCGCCGCTTTATCGCCGATTTCTAAGTTAATTATTGTTTTTATGATGTATCTGGGACGGGTGGGAGTTATACTTTTAATAGCGGCTATCATCGGCGATCCGAAACCAACAGTTATTAATTACCCCGAAGAAAACCTTTTAGTGGGATAATTAATATCAGTTATCAGTTATCAGTTATCAGTTTCTCCTGTCTCCTCACTCATTGACACTAGCATTTTAAATGCGTAACAGTTTAACTTAAAATTATGCAATCAATTAAATTTTTTAGTAGTATGCGTCCCCAAAATCGTCAATTTGCCGTCATCGGATTAGGCAGATTTGGGCGCGCCGTCTGTGAAACCTTACGCAAACAAGGTTATCAAGTGGTAGCGACAGATATTGACGAAGGATTAGTAGCACAAGCGTTATCCGATCGAATAGTAGATAATGCGATCGAGCTTGATTCTACCAAACCTAACGCCCTGCGAGAAGCGGGAATTTTTGAAACCGATACGGTGATTGTCGCTATTGGTAAATACGTGGAAGAAAGTATCATTACTACTCTCAATTGTAAGGAAGCGGGGGTTAATTTTGTCGCCGCTAAAGCCTCCACAGAAATCCATGGAAAATTACTCAAAAAAGTTGGTGCAGATTTAGTAGTTTTTCCCGAATACGATGCTGGTTGTGAGTTAGCGCACCGTTTAACTAGACCATCAATTTTAGAACGATTTGATCTCGATCCCGAACATAGTATTGTCGAGTTAAAAGTCCCGGAAGCTTTTCACGGTAAAACCCTAGCAGAGTTAGAAATTCGTAATCGTTATGGGTTAAATATTGTCGCTGTCGGTAATGCGGAAAAATTCAAGATTAACCCCAATCCCCAAGAAAGATTACACAAGGATTTAGCAATGGTGGTGATTGGTTCTAACCGAGATATTCAGCGTTTACCGATTTGACACTCCCCGCTCTAAAGAGACGGGGATTCTTGGTTCACAGAGATTACTTGCTTAGACAGAATTGCTTCTGAAAAAGTAGAGGTATTCTCTCCCCAAGCGTTTATTGGATCGAGCCCAAAGGTTCCGGTATGCCCTAC
>NZ_JADBUE010000065.1:0-6955 GCF_020245805.1 Microcystis sp. M179S2
CTCTTGTTCGGGTGTGGGGTAAAATCGAAACGAATAGGCTTTTTCCATACCTCACATTTTAGCATATATTTCGTAAATGTGCTAATATTTAACAGTAAAGCCGTCGTAAAACGGCGGGGTTTCAGACCCAAATTTTCGATGAAAAATCCAATTTTAGCGGCGCTGAGTCAAAAATCTCTCTCAGTTGGTATTGTGGCATCAACCGTTTTCTTCGGCACTACTAGCCACGCCTTGGCCAGCGTTCTGATTGCCGGAGCTCCCAACAGTGCGAGTTGGCTCAACGACGTTCAAGCAAAAATTGCTGGAACTGGCCTGATTTCTGGGAGCGTAGATATACTGAATGTCGGCTCTTCTACCCCAACTCTCGCGCAATTACAGGCTTATGATGCCGTACTATTCTTTTCTGATTTCGGTTTTGCCGATCCAACCACTTTCGGTAACGTATTGGCAGATTACGTCGATGCGGGTGGTGGAGTAGTCCAAGCGACTTTTTCGTTCTGGAGCACTTTCATAGACATTGGTGGTCGGTGGAGGGCGCAAAACTACGATGTTTGGCAACCAGGAGGACAAAGCTCCCCCGGAAATCTAACATTAGGAACAATTTACGATCCATCGAACCCGATCCTCGCAGGCGTTACCAGCTTCAATGGCGGGTCATTGAGTTACTACAATACAGTGGGATCTCTCAACCCCGGTGCGGTAGCAGTGGCTGACTGGAGTAATGGTGCACCGCTAATCGCCGTCAATACCTCCACATTTGCGGGCAAAATAGCTGGGTTGAATTTTTATCCCCCATCAAGCGATGCTCGATCAGATTTCTGGGTCAGTAGTACCGATGGCGCACTGTTAATGGCCAATTCCCTGAACTTCGTCACCAAACAAGTTTCTGTTCCCGAACCCAATTCTCTTCTTGGACTGTTTGCTATCGGCACTCTTGGCGCAGCTTCAACCCTCAAACGCAAACTAAAATCATCCAAATCAGCCGAGAAGTAAACCACAAAAGTCGGCTAAATTGGCCACAAAATATCACAAACACCCCTTCATTCAGTCAGTGGAGGGGGTTTTGTTTTTTTGGTTTTTCGATGGGTAGCATCTCAGTCGTGAATTATGCTAGGATTCGCCCTAGAATGATCAAAAATCAAGACTACACAAGCAACAGTAATCCAAGGCACGGCCAGGGAAATTAGGGAAGCACTGGCGCTTATACCTTGGAGAATTCAGACCCTACATTTCATCGGGGTTAATTCCAAGCGCTCTGAGCCTTTCAGCCAACCGGATGGCTTTTTGTTCCGCCTCTTGTTTAGCCAGCCGTTCTTGAGCAGCGATCGCCTCTGCGTTCATCGCTCTTTCCTCAGCCGTTAGATAGCGATTTCCTGACTGGTCATACCAGTATAACCATTCCCGATACCAAGCAATATGTTCTCCTTTTTCATAACCCAGCGCCAAGCCAATTTCAGGCAACCAAACTCGATTATTCTCACTTTCTAGAAGTTCATATTTGCCTGAGATTAATTTATATACCTCTAATCTTTGTCGGTTTTTAAATCTTCCCCTTCTGCCACTCAAAGGATTGTATATTGCATAATACAGAATCCCCAGGGTTTGGTAATTTAAGAATTTTTCCTCATACTCACTATTATACTTCTCGGAAATTACCTCTAAAAACAAAATCGGCAAGATATACTTTTCTCCCCACAAAATATAGCTTAACCGACCTCTTTCTCCCGTATCATGGTTGACTCCAACCGCTAAGAAACCATCGGGGACAAAAGCTGATTCGTCTGGATTATAATAAACAGCCATATCTACCCCAAAATACCAATCATCTCGACCAGACCAAATTAAGGCTAATAAACTTAGCAGCAGATTGGGAAGATCATTCTGTAACTGATTATCCACTGGAGTTTCGTCGGAAGAGGGCAATTCTTCGGCGCTGGGAAGAGGGCGATTTTTGTTATAGGTGAGGTTAACCATAGCTCCCGCAAGCGTGGTGTTTGATTACTGCTAATTCTAACGGAAAATTACGGTTTTAGATTTCGTTGTTTTTGTGCGATCAAGTCTAAGCGATGATTGTTTTTCCTGGTTGCAAGGCTCTGCCTAATTGTCAACACATTATTCTTAAGATATTATCCAACAAGGTTTTTAGATTTATTCAGCCAGCCCCATTTTAATGATCGCTGCCGTTTTCTTGTACCGATCCTAACTGTTGACGCACATCATCGATCGCTAGATTTAACTGGGCAATTTTATCTTCCAAACTGCGGCGGGCCATTTCCATGCCTTCCTCTGGAGTCAAGCGCCCATTGCGGCTCTCCTCCAAAAAAGCTTGATTATCACCATCTGCTAAACCGCGACGGCTGCGATTAGCCAACACTGTCCCCAAAACACCGCCCACTAAACCACCGACAATCGCACCGGCTAAAAAACCGCCCGTAAACCCATCTCGCTGACTCATAATCCCTTTTTCTCCTAATAGGTTCCAAAAGCTCGATCGCCGGCATCGCCCAATCCCGGCACGATGTAACCGCCGCTATTTAATCCTTCATCGATAATAGCCGTATAGATGTTCAAGCTGGGATAATTTTGACTCAATTTCTGTAAAGCCGGCGGGGCAGCCACCACGGAAATCAGGCGAATCAGGGTAGGATCAACGCCTCTGCCGGTAATTTCTGCCATTGCCATTGAAATTGATCCCCCCGTGGCTAACATCGGTTCGAGAATTAAGACTCTCGTGGCTGGATCAAAACTGGCCGGTAATTTATTTAAATAACAACTCACCTCCAGGGTTTCCTCATTTCTGGCCAAACCGAGGTGATAGGTACTAGCTAGGGGTAAAAGGCTTTGGGCCCCTTCCAACAGGGCTAATCCTGCCCTTAAAATCGGAACTACGGCGATCGGTACGCTAGGATCGATAAAAGTAGCGGCACATTCCGCTAGAGGGGTTTTAACGCTAGTTTCCAGCGTCGGCAACCATTGCCGCGCCGCTTCGTAGGTTAACCAGCGCCCTAGTTCCGTCATCGCTGTTTTAAACAGTACCGAGGGGGTATTTTGATCACGGGCGATCGCCAACCAATGCTTAACCAGAGGATGTTCGGGAACGTAGACCCGCAGTTGTAAAACCATGAAAACACTAGAACTCGATCGAGGGCTAAACTTTATCTTAAGCGAAAAAGCCTTCAGGAGTCAGTGATCAGTGATCAGTAATCAGTAATCAGCTTTTTTCTCCCTATCTCCCCATCCCCCAACCCCACACCCCACTTCCCACACCCCTAAAACCCAACCCCCACCACTAGGTTAAAATAAAAGCAAGCCAGAAGCTTGCGAGCGGCTTCTGACTTGGGGAGTTTTAACGACGACGGGTTCTTTGTCGTCTCCGGGCTACTGCTTTACGCTTTCTCTTTTCTTGAGGGGTTTCAAAAAATTGATGCTTTTTGATATCCGCATAAATTCCCGCTTTCGCTACCTGTCGCTTAAAACGACGCAGGGCTGATTCGATCGCCTCGTTCTGACCAACTACCACTTGGGTCATTAACCTAATTCACCTCCTGTAATCGCTCTCTGCCTAAAAAATGCCAACTTCTCATTATAGCACAATCTAGGGTAAAAAGCGATCCAAGGCGGCCTTTAATTCTTCAATTTCTGTCTCGATACTACCTTCCTGGGCAGCCCGGGCAATACATTCGCTCAGATGTTCGTCGAGGATCATTCTGGCGACGCGATCAATCGCCCCGCGAATAGCGGCAATTTGCATCAAAACTTCGGGACAGGGACGATTTTCCGATACCATCGTCTTGATGCCGCGAATATGTCCTTCGATGCGCGAGAGACGGTTAATAATTTGCTTCAGGGAAGCTTCGCTATGGACGTGGGGAGTCCCTTTTGACTCGTGGTCATGTCCCGTCTCGTCGTGGTTGTGAAGGGGGTCGAAAGGGGTAATTTGATTAGTCAAGGGCTTACCTTCAATTCAGTTCTACTCTCTAGTGTGCCACAGTTGCGAACCCCAGTCCTTAGTATGGTTTTGTCTGGTTTAAATTCCCGTTCAGGGGTCTTCGGTTTGCCAATCGGGGCAATTTTCCTCTTGATTCCAACCGGAGGGATGAAATCCACAAATTAGACGCTCTTGCATAATTAATTTTTCAGGGTTCAAAAACGGCAAAAATAAGGATTAAATGGCATAAAATCTGTAAATACACCATTTAATCGACTATTATTCATTCTTAATTCTCCTGACTACTGACTACTGATACTAAATCCTGTTTAGAAAGTATAGGGGAGCAGGGAGCAGGGAGTGGGGAGTGGGTTTTTAAAAGTCCCATTAGGAGTGAGAGATTGAAGCTGGTGATGGGATTTGAACCCGCGACCGGCTGATTACAAATCAGCTGCTCTACCACTGAGCTACACCAGCATTTTTGACCAACTAATTATAACACAAATAGGGCTTGCTGAAAAATTTTTTCCCGGGGCTCACAGGTGTAGGTATTTTACAAACCTGTGAAGACAAGACAAGGAGGACAAGGAGGGAAATCCGAATCTAATTCTTTTTTTTGCTACCTTTAATCGCTTAAGCCTAACGTATCACTGCACCCGACCTTATACTAGACGTTGATAATTACCCAAAGCTACTGCCGCCGGTGACGCTCGCCGTTAGGCCTTCAATCTACTTACAGATCAGAGGCAGGCGTTGACAATTAACGTAGGATTAGTCAGTATGAGTCCCATTAGAGGAAACTTTGCCCTTGTCAGTGCGTCTTTAGCCTCTAAGCAAACAAGTGTCACGCTTGCGATAGAATAGATCGGACTTAGCCTAAATGGGGTCAGGGAAAGAATGTGCGGAATTGTTGGCTATATCGGAACCCAAACAGCGATCGATATTCTCCTAGCTGGTTTGGAACGTTTAGAATATCGGGGTTATGATTCGGCAGGAATTGCCACAATTCTCGAAGGTGAATTACATCGAGTCCGCGCCCAGGGAAAACTCTACAATCTGCGGGAAAAATTAGAACAGGAAGTTAATCCCTCCCAAATTGGCATCGGTCACACCCGTTGGGCAACCCACGGCAAACCCGTAGAAAGTAATGCCCATCCCCACACCGATAATAGTCAACGGGTGGCAGTGGTACAGAATGGCATTGTCGAAAATTTTCAGGTATTAAGAACAGAATTAAAGGAAAAAGGCTGCATATTTGACTCAGAAACCGACACAGAAGTTATTCCCCATCTAATCGCCAGTTATCTACCCAAACCTACCGATGAAGAATACTTGGGGGTGAGTCCTTTCCTCAAGGCAGTTTTAAGGGCAATTGAACGTTTAGAGGGTGCTTTTGCCCTAGGGGTGATTAGTCCCGATTATCCCGATGAATTGATTGTCGTGCGGCAACACGCCCCTTTAATCATCGGTTTTGGTCAGGGGGAGTTTTTCTGTGCCTCCGATGTCAGTGCTTTGGTTCCCCATACCCGGGCAGTGCTGTCCCTGGATAATGGCGAAATCGCTCGGTTAACACCCTTGGGAGTAGAAATTTATAATTTTGAGGGCAAAAGAGTCCGTAAAAGCCCCAGAGTCCTCGATTGGAGTCCGACGACCGTAGAAAAACAGGGTTATCGTCACTTCATGCTCAAGGAAATCTACGAACAACCCGGAGTGGTGCGCGACTGTTTAGGGACCTATCTGCATCCCCATTGGACAGCACAAAATGAGGATAATGTCAACCCGATAAATATTAATTTTTCTGAAGAAATTTACGATAATTTAGAACATATTCAGATTTTAGCCTGTGGAACCAGTTGGCACTCTAGTTTAGTCGGTAAATACTTGATCGAGCAGTTGGCAGGTATTCCCACCAGGGTACAGTACGCCTCGGAATTTCGCTATGCACCCACCCCCCTGATGCCCAATACTTTAACTATCGGGGTGACGCAATCGGGGGAAACAGCCGACACTTTAGCGGCTTTGGAAACGGAAAAACAGCGTCGTTTAGGATTAGAAAAAAAATATCAGGCCCGGATTATCGGTATTACTAATCGCCCCGAAAGTACCCTAGCACAAATGGTCGATCAGATTATTAATACCCAAGCAGGAATCGAGATCGGGGTGGCGGCAACTAAGAGTTTTACGGCACAATTATTGGGTTTTTATCTCTTAGCTTTGGATTTATCCTATCGTCGTCAAACTTTGTCTTTAGAGAGAATCGAGGAAATTATTAATGGAATGCGATCGCTGCCAAGGTCGATCGAAACTGTCTTAGAAACACAGGAAAAAGCGATCGAAGAATTAGCCCATGAATTTAATGACACCCAAGACTTTATTTTCTTGGGACGGGGGATTAATTTCCCCATTGCCTTAGAAGGGGCCTTAAAACTCAAAGAAATCAGTTATATTCATGCGGAAGGCTATCCAGCCGGAGAAATGAAACACGGACCAATCGCGCTTTTAGATGCAAAAGTTCCCGTAGTAGCGATTGCTATGCCGGGGATAGTTTATGATAAGGTTCTCTCCAATGCACAGGAAGCAAAGGCAAGGGATGCGCGATTATTGGGAGTAGTTGCCGACAGCGATACGGAAGCGCCAAAAGTCTTTAATGATTTGTTGTATGTGCCGGAAATTGAAGAACTATTATCGCCAATTCTAACAGTAATTCCCCTACAATTGCTCTCCTATCATATCGCAGCCCGTCGCGGTTTAGACGTGGATCAGCCGCGCAATTTAGCCAAAAGTGTCACAGTGGAGTAAAGTTCATCAGGTTGAAACTATCCGATCAAGCGGAGCTATCTGATCGTTGTGCTTTGCTGTTCTATGTTGTTCAGGTTTCATCCCTTCGTTGACACTCCCCGCTCTAAAGAGACGGGGATTCTTGGTTCACAGAGATTACTTGCTTAGACAGAATTGCTTCTGAAAAAGTAGAGGTATTCTCTCCCCAAGCGTTTATTGGATCGAGCCCAAAGGTTCCGGTATGCCCTA
>NZ_JADBUE010000066.1:0-3492 GCF_020245805.1 Microcystis sp. M179S2
CTTAGAGGAATTACGTTTGTTAATTGGTCAACGACTCAAAGAAATGAACAAAGAGGTAATTGCTTCAATTGTTGGACGAGGTTATATCCTGGATGCTCTATCTGTAGTTGGTATTTAGAGAATTGGTATAATCCTAAATCCGTTGAGTATAGGCTACTTATCAGGAGAGGCACTCATGCAAAAGGGGGAATAAATAATCAGTTTTTAATAACCAGATTTAGTATTACAGTGATTTACTAGGTAAAACCAGATCGCCAGTTAGATGGCGATAATCCTGTTTTATCCCTGAAATTCCGTCAAAACCCCATAGATAGCCCAGATAGCCATGGCGCGTAAATAATGACAGGCGCGAAAAGTTCCCACCGATGTTATTGCTTCCGGGGTGCGAAATTGTAGGCCATTTTCATAAATTTGTTGTACCACCGCCTCCGTAATTTGCCATCCTTGCTTTTCCATTCCCATTTGCAGTAAAAAAGCCACCAACCCAAAATTAATTCCTACCCAAACTTCCAAGGGATGAGTTGCCTGGGGATTTTCGGGAGTACCATCGGGTTTTAACCCATTTGCCGCCCCAAATTTTCCCCCATGAAACTTGAGAAAACAAGCCTGATAAATCTTACTTAAAGCTGATTGCGTGTATTGATTTTCTACCACATCTGGTAAAGCCAATAAACGGGCATAAAATTGACCGCATAATTGGTCGGTCATCACCACATCGGAACCACTGCCACTATCCAAATTATAATATTCTCCATTCCAGAGAGTCTGATGATAAATAGCGCGAGATTGCTGCAACCAACTGGCAAAAATTGCCGTATCTTCTCCAATGATTTCGCCAATTTTAAGCGTCGCTTCTAGGGCTGCTATCCACAAACCACCACAATAGGCACTAATTCCCTGTAAACGCCAATCATCAAAGGTTTGGTCTGGTGCGCCGGAATTTTCGGGGATGCCATCGTTATCAAGGTCAAAAGTTTTTAAATATTGCAAAGTCAGGACAATTGACGGCCAACATTCCCGCAGAAAATCCTCATCTTTAGCACCCGTTAATAAATAATCCCGATAGACTAATAAAACAAAATCACTGCCTAAATCTTTCCAGAGATTACAATCTTGATAACTGGTGTAATTACTCTTTTGCCAAGGGTGTTCATTGGGCGCACCTAAATCGTGGGGAGTGGCATTTTTAGCCTTACGAATGGCACTAGCTTGATTATAACCGATAATCCGAGGAGTATCGTCACTGCTGGGAATTGCCCTGGCAAAAGCTTCCATCACAGCCTTTTCTAAGCGCGGCCATAACATCAGTAACCCAAAGGAACCATAGAGACGCACATCAAGACTTTCATACCAACGATAATCAATACATTCTAAGACCCCAAATTGACCGATAGGATCCTGTTCGGTGGCTGCCGTCCAGAGAGTGCCGCCGTCAGTTAGGAGGTATAATTCGTTAAATAAAGCCATTTTAAACCAATCGGCCAGATCGGTGCGTTCTAGGATCGGTTGTTGCCAGTTAATAATATTTTCTCGCCATGTATCGCCGTGTTTTAAAGCCGTGCGTACCATCGCCCAAGCATTTTGACCATTGCGACCGAAAAAGTCCGTATAACGACGATAATAGTTAATTCCTTGGGCAAATTCGGTGACTGGTAAATCCCAAGCCAAAATAAAAGGAATTTTGCGAGTTTTCCCCGGACGAATGGTAAAACGAATCGCCATGGCCGTGGCCGTTTCTTCCCCTTTTTGGGCGGGGGTTTCGTCCTCAATATCCGGTAAAGAGCCATTCATGGCGAAATAGTCCCAAACTTCGCCCCCATCGCCCGCAGGGTTCCATTTACCCAGATAAAATACCTCTAGACTCGGATTAGTGATACTAGCAATCGCCATCTGTCCATCCCCTTCCCCGGGGTTTTCGTAATCTCGACCCATTAGACAGCCAACGCGGAAATTATCGACAATCCATTGATTATAATTACCCTCACTTTCCCCCCATTTTGATTGATATTCATAGACGGGACTACCATCATCTCTCACCTTAACCACTGGGGATTTAATCGCGTTAGTAAACCAACCGATTGTATTTTGCCAAGTCAGCATAATACTAATAGTAATCGGTTTATCGGTGGGATTATGAACCGTCCATTCAAATAGGGCTATAGGATAACTACTTTCTTGATAATTATGCGCCCAAACCGGTGAGAATTGTTCGCAAATTAATTGAGTCTGAAAAACATCTTTGTACTCGTACCAACTGCGGGGATAAAGGGCAGAATATGTTCCCTTTTCGGCTGGATACCACGACCAGCGCGATAATGTTCCATCCGTCGGGCTTTCCGTCGCCATAGCGTAGGCTTGGGCGCTTCCGTCTTCTGTTTGTTCAAAAATGCTAAATTGACAGGCGGCAAGGCTATTAAAACTGTGTTCACCACCGTCCAGATGCCAGAGATTAAAGTCACCTTTGGGGGAACGTCCGATGCAACCGGCCCCAAATCCCCCCAGAGGCATCCCATGCCAAGGACCATCATCTAAATTGCTGGCGTAGCGGACGCTGTAGGGTTTTTCCCAACCTTTGCCTAGAGGACGTTTCCAAGCAGCGGCGGGAATTTCTGGAAGGGAGACGAGATTAAGCATAGATGTTTTTAAGTGGGGTGTGGGGAAGTGGGGAAGTGGGGAAGTGGGGTGTGGGGTGTGGGGTGTGGGGTGTGGGGTGTGGGGTGTAGGGTGTGGGGAGAATAAATAAATAAAAATAAACTCCTGACTCGGAGAATTCTGACCCCACCAAGAAACTTTTTCACTAAACCCTAATTATTCGCTAAAGAGATAATTACTGCGATCGCTAACCGTCCAATCTTGATTTTCTCCACCGATAATTAAACGTTTAATATCGACAAAATCCTTACTTAATTGGGTCAAGGCATTGATTAAAATATCTAAAGCAATAAGATCGCTAGTACCAAGGTCAAACCAACAACGTCCCCAAGTACCTAAGTATTCAAAATCGGTCATATTGTGCATCGGTGACATAAAGGCATTTTCGGCCATATCTGGATCGTATTCCATATAACTAATATCGACTCCCACCTCCTGTACCTGTAGGTTTTCGGCATTGAAAGCTCCTAATTTACCCAAATAAAACCAAGAGGCAAAAACTTCTTCTACATATTGCTGTTCCATATTCGAGGGAACCGTCGAAAATTCCAGCCAAAACCAGACATCAAAAGGATTAAATTCGCGAAATTGTACTTCCATATTTTTTAGAGGAGACTCGGAGACGGGAGACAGGAGACAGGAGACAGGAGACAGGAGATGGGGAAGTGGGAATTATGAATTAGGGAGAAGGGAGTATTTGGTTCTTCGGTTTTTGTTATGCAATGGACGGGGGTTATAAGGGATGGAACCCTTATATAGAAAGGCATTTGGCGATTTTTGTCAATTATTTTTTATCTAGAGCGAACTAATCAATTAAGTCTCTTGCCAGATAAGGATTTA
>NZ_JADBUE010000067.1:0-2705 GCF_020245805.1 Microcystis sp. M179S2
TCTTGTCCATTAAGAAATGTTACAAATTACATGGGTACATTAAGAAAAGTTAAGGGGGTACATCCATTGATGGATAAGGGTTTTGGGCTATTATGGTATATATGTATGGGGGAAGTTCAGATATTGGAAAAATCGAGCTAGTCCTTCAGACGGAGGTAAACGAAGTCCTTCTGACAGCTTAGTATAAGGAACATAGGCAAATGCTCTTGAAGGACTAAAGAGATAAAAATTTCCTTCTACAGTCTCATTAATTAACAATAAATATTTACCATTTTCAGGTAAATCAACCCATAAATAATGGGGCTTGTTAAGATAAATATAATTACCCTTATCTGGCTCTGGCTTAATTACAGTACCATTCATAACTAGACCCCTTTTTGAACTACCGTTTGAGGCTCCTCCATTAGGGGATTTTTCTACCTCAAAATTTTCATTAATATCCAGCATCGTTAACTTATTACAAGCAGGTGCAGCAACTTCTTTTGCTAATTCCCAACCCATCCGAGGAAATTTTTTCTCCCATAACCATTGATAAGTCACTTGATGAGGTTCAATTGAATTCTGAGGTTTTCCTTTCTTCTCATATTTAGTAGTAATTAAATTGACACTTAATTCTAATCCATCGTCTATCATCGCTTGTTTAAACACATCTACCATTATTCTCCTAATTCTTTTCGCATATTCATTAATAGTTGCTTCCGTATAATGAAGATTATGCTTATCTTTCATTATTTCGACAATTTCACTTCTTTTTTTATCTTGATTTTTTGGATGATATAGAAGTTGAAATAAACAACTATGATCTTGATTTTTTATCAAACCAGTATTTTGCAAGATCCAGTTTAGAAATGCTTTTTGCAATAGGTCTTTATCTTTAGTCCCTATCCTGTCAGGAATGCCAACCATTTTTAGTTCAAAAATAATCAAAAAATTAATGGAGATATTTAAAGATTACATCATTTCCTCTAATTTGTCAATATTTTGATGAGAAAGAGAAAGCAATGTTATTAATTGTTATTAAAAGTTATGTACGGTTATTTAGAGCTATTTAGAGTTATTTAGAGTTGTTGGCTGATACCAATTTGTTATTCAGTATCTATTGAATGTTATTTGATCTGAATGTTTGACTTGAATCATCAACTAATTAATTCACAGGAGTTGACAGCTAATGCCAGTTTACAACGGTACAATTTACAATGACCTCTTGTTCGGCAGTTTCGGTAATGACACCCTTTACGGGAATGAAGGGAATGATAGCATTTACGGCCAAGGAGGCAACGACTACATCGACGGTGGAATAGGCAACGACTACATTGATGGTGGAGATGGTGCAGATAACATCTTCGGCCGCGCTGGAAATGACAATGTCTTCGGCGGAAACGGTAGTGACTTGCTCATTGGCGAAGCAGGTGCTGACACTTTATCAGGCGGAAACGACAATGATTATCTCTTTGGCGGAGCCGACAACGATGTTTTATTAGGAGGCGCTGGGAATGACTTTGTCTATGGCGGCTATGGCAATGATATCCTCACTGGCGGCACTGGTGCCGATGTCTTTTATTTCGGTTCTCTTCTAGAAGGAGTTGACGTAATCAAGGATTTTCAGTGGATAGAGGGCGATGTCATCCAGATCAGTAAGTCCGGATTTACTGCTAGTAGCCTTAGCCAATTTAACTACAATAGCTTAACAGGTGGGTTAAGTTTTCTTGGGCAACAATTCGCAACCATTGAAAATCGCCCCGCAGGGTTTGCTGTCTCTTTCGATGTTCAGCTTGTTTAATTGGGAGTGGGCGGGCGAATCTTTTGGTTCGCCTGTTCCAGACGACTGGGCAATTTTTGCTCACTGATCAAACTAAAAGCATGAACCTTGTTCTCAAGGAACAAAAGATAACGAACAACAAAAAAAGAATTAATTTTTGAGGAGCAACAAAAATGTTCAATCCCTGCAACCCCAAATATCCCTTATTTACTTTTGCTATTGCTTTATTCGTTGGCGGTATTACTAATCCAAGCAGTGCAGCAGAGTTTAAATTTCCTGATCAGGTTGATATTTACGTTAAATCCTTAGGAGGTGGTGCTGGTGCCAATTCTGAGTTTGGTCTTGGGACTACTTCAGAAAACTTTGTTCCAGTTCTTTCAGGATTGCCGAATAATCCATCAACAAACAGTGAGGTTTTTTTGGGGTCTTTTAATCCAGATCAACCAATTCCACTGGCGGTTCTAACTAACTGGAATGGTCAAAGTTTTTTCGCTACAATTGGAGGCACAGATATGGCTTCACAAATAGTTTTTTCGGATCTAGATAATAGCCTTGGTTTCGGAGGAAATACATTTGAGTTACTAGATACTAATATCTTCTTAGCTCATCTTGATGACGCTGCATCTTTCACTGTAGATGATGATGACGATGATGTTCTTATTCAGATGCGTGTTGCATCTAAAAAAACGACTCCAGAATCCAGCAGCGTTCTTGTTTATATTACCCTTGGGGGTTTAATACTAGGGAGTGCTATCCGCAAAGCCAGAAAGTGATCGCATTGTAGCTCGCTATTGGGTTGTTGTCAAACGAACAAGTCTCAATGGGTTCCAGGAGAAATTGTCACAGCTGGGCAAGTAGTAAAAGCGATTATTCTTAACGGATTGGGATTTGTCTCCCGATCCTTGTATTTATTTCCTCAATTTTTTGAAGATAAAGCAACCGAACA
>NZ_JADBUE010000068.1:0-19168 GCF_020245805.1 Microcystis sp. M179S2
TAACTTTAAACTCTAAGACAAACATTTTACGCAGGGGGGACTTAGACAAAATCAGTATAGCACAATAAAAGTTAAGTTAACAAGATATAGTTTAAAAAGCCGTCCTAAAAGGACGGGGCTTTAACCCAAAATTTCGGTAAAATCGAGGGTCTTCCCCTGACATTTATGATAAAATCAAGAGGCCGACTGACATCTGAGAAGCGATAGCAACCATGACGGGTGTGGACTTACAGCAATTATTACTAGAAAAATGGGGTCGTTCCTACGATATCCAGCTACGACGCATCAAAGATAAGGTTCATGTTCAGGTAATGTGGAAATATCTCGAACAAGCTTCTTTTCCCCTCTCCGAGTCTGAATATCTGGAACATCTCAATGCGATCGCTAATTATCTCCACGAATGGGGTGGTTTTAGTCAATTTCAAGCTTTTATCCGCGAAACCCGCGAGCGTCCCCGTCTTGGTAAAGCGGTTAGTCTGGCCCTAGATCTAGGTGAAAGGGCCTCGGAATGGCTGATCAGTGATCAGTGATCAATTTGAGATCAGGCAAGAGGCACTCTTGCAAGAGGCAACACCCCTCCTGGCCCCCCCGATGTCGGGGGGGTTGGGGGGGCGGGGGAGATTCAGCTAATCTAAGGAGAGGCGGCTACAATGGGTCTTAGCTTATCAGTGACCAGTAGGATTGTTAAGTGAACAGTATACTGCATTTAAATTGCGTATTGGATATTTTCATACAAATGCTCGAACCCCCCACTCCCCCATCCCCTTCTCTAGACACAAAAAAGGCGTTAAGGTTAAGCTTAACGCTTGCTTTTGATTTAATGACAGTGACTAGCTCTTGCGACGAGCGAAAGCACCAATACCAGCAACGGCTAAGATACCGAGGATAGCAGAAGGTTCGGGAACTTTAACTTTTGGCATTTGTGTGAAGTCGTTGGTGACACTGTTAATGGAACCGGTGGGAGAATTGACCCGGTAAGTGTCTCTGACGAAGAGTTTCGTGATACCGGACGGAACTGGAACCATGGCACCAGAAGCACCCAACGCGGTCGTAGCCGTCGAAGTTCCGATTAACGCCGACCCATTGATACTATCTGACCAAACCATCTTCTCCGTAAAGATACCCGAGTTACCTGCGCCAGTTGCATCATAACCAATACTGAAATCTTTGAACATCTTCGCCGGATCAAGAATCTCGACCGTGTAATCTATGACGAAAGTACCTCCGGCTTGGGTCAGAGCGGGAGTTGGTCTGTAGTTGAAGGTGTGTCTGTCTATAGTCGGTGACAAGATTTGATCTATGAGAAGAACCCCGTTATCTATAGGACCAGACGTTGGACTGGAGGCGAGGAATGTGAAAAGCTTGTCTCCCACTTTGCAAGGAGCAGACTTGAAATCAGAAAACAGTTGTCCCAATGGTAGAGGACAATCCGCCGCCTGCGCCTGGACGGGGGCAGCACCAGCAAAGCCGAAAGCGGCAACGCTGCCAGCGATAGCAAGAGCGCCAGTGGTTAGTCGTCTAGAGATGTTTGTGATCATTTTAAGTGGTTTGTTACTTTTTATTAGGGCAAAGTACGTAGACTACGCACTCTAGTATAGTTATAACCTTGCACAGATGAAATGTCAAGTTAATGGAATGAAAAGAAAGTGAGATGCTCCCCAGTAGGGTGCGTTAGCGTAACTCACTAAAAACCTTTCTTTGTGGTGCGTTACGGCAATATTCAGAGCTTGATTTTTGCCCTAAAAACAAGGGATTGCCTAACGCACCCTACCCAACTACTAAAGACTTGTGTGATTTGAAGCGGTCAAGGAAGTATTTATGGTCACAGGTAAGCTAAAACGCAGATGATTACACCTCGACCTAATATTATGTCAAGACTAAAAGTTTTTCTAGTTAGGGTTTGCGGCAAAAAGTTTTTCGGTGGGGGCAGGGTGTGGGGTGTGGGGTGTTAGGGTGTTAGGGTGTTAGGGTTTTAGTTGAAATTCCCCATTCCCCCATTTCCCCATTTCCCCACTTCCCTACTTCCCCACTTCCCCACACCTTTGAAAGAGGATTTAGTATTAGTGGTAACAGCAGCTACCCAATTTTTTTTGGTATTTGCTATGCTGATTGTTAACAATTTGTAATCTTTGGGAAATTTCCTCAATACTGCATGGTCGTTTCTGCTACAATTCCACCCCTAGCTCAAGATACCCTCGCCCTGAAAGCGGTGTGGGCAAATGTCGGCTATGATAGTTGTCCCTACCATTACAATTTCCATCTCCACACCCATTGTTCCGATGGTCAAATGAGTCCCCAAGACTTGATGAGACAAGCGTTAGATATCGGACTAAAAGGATTAGCAATTACTGATCATCACTCGATCGAAGGTTATCGACAAGCCCAAATTTGGCTAGAAAATCAGCATTTAAAGAGTTCTCTACCCCATCTCTGGACAGGGGTAGAAATTACGGCGAATCTCTTAGAGACAGAAGTGCATATTCTTGGCTATGGTTTCGATCCTACTCATACCGTTTTGACTCCCTATCTGCAAAGAGCCAAACCGGAAGGAGATCTAGCTTTGGCCTCTAGAGTCATTAACAGTTTACAGCAAGCGGGGGCCCTAGTGGTTCTCGCCCATCCCTTTCGTTACCATCGCCCCGCAGCCGATTTAGTAGCGGCGGCGGTAGAATTGGGTATTGATGGTATTGAGGCCTTTTATGCCTACGGCAATCCCAAACCCTGGCTACCGAGTCAACGGGAAACCGAACAAGCACTCGCTCTTAGTCGTCAATATCAATTATTCGCCACCTGTAGCACCGATTCCCACGGTAAATCTTTATTACAGCGCATTTAGCCTGATCCCGGGATTAACTGTAAAATAACTAAATTGACTAAACTCGCTCCCTTCTCGATCGAGTGTTAGTTTTTTATGGCCGTTGATCAGTGATCAGTAATCAGTAACCAGTAACCAGTGAAAGAGCCTAAATTTGTTGAAAATTGAAAACTTAAACCTGATAACTTAAAACTTAAACCTGATCACTGATAACTGATAACTGATAACTGATAACTGATAACCCCCTGAATGAAAGATTTATTCCTTTACACTTGCTGGTTAATTCCCATTTATGGCTTAATTGGTTCGATTTTAACCTTGCCTTGGTCTTTAGGCATTATTAGTCGCACCGGTCCGCGGCCGGCCGCTTATATTAACCTATTGATGACCGTATTAGGGTTAATACACGGAACGATCGCTTTTAATCAAATTTGGCATCGAGAGACGATTAAACTGACTTTTGAATGGGTAAAAGTGGCCGATCTTAGTTTATCCCTTTCGATCGAACTTTCTCCCGTCAGTTTGGGGACGCTGGAAGTGATTACCCTCATCAGTCTCTTGGCCCAAATCTATGCCCTTGGCTACATGGAAAAGGATTGGTCTTTGGCGAGATTTTATGGCTTAATGGGCTTTTTTGAGGCAGCTTTGGGGGGAATTGCCCTGAGTGACTCCCTACTATTCAGTTACGCTTTCCTAGAGATGTTAACAGTCTCTACCTATCTCCTCGTCGGTTTTTGGTATGCCCAACCTTTGGTAGTAACCGCAGCCCGAGATGCCTTTTTAACCAAGCGCGTCGGCGATATTATTTTATTGATGGGTTTGGTGGCTCTGTCCAGTTACGGAGAAGGATTGAGTTTTTCTCAGTTAGAAAATTGGGCAGTAAATAACCCTGTACCGCCTCTGACGGCGACTTTGTTAGGATTAGCCCTTATTGCTGGTCCAACGGGTAAATGCGCCCAATTTCCCCTGAATTTGTGGTTAGATGAGGCGATGGAGGGACCAAATCCAGCCGGAATCATGCGGAATTCGATCGTGGTTTCGGCGGGGGCCTATGTTTTAATTAAGCTGCAGCCGGTGTTTACCCTATCTCCGATCGCTGCCAATGTTTTAATAGTGTTGGGGACAATGACGGCAATCGGTACTTCTCTGATGGCCTTATCCCAAATTGATATTAAACGGGTTTTATGCCACTCCACCAGTGCCTATCTCGGTTTGGTCTTTATTGCGGTGGGATTAGGTCATGTGGATATCGCTTTACTAATTTTATTCTCCCATGCGATCGCAAAAGCTTTATTGTTTATGAGCGCAGGAGCCTTAATTCTCACCACCAGTAACCAGAATATCACGGAAATGGGGGGAATTTGGGCAAGAATGCCGGCTACAACCACGGCTTTTTTAGGAGGTTCCGCGGGGATGACGGTTTTAATGCCCCTGGGGATGTTTTGGACATTAAAACGGTGGTTAAGTGGTGAATGGGCGATTCCTTGGTGGTTATTAGCGGTTTTAATCTTTGTTAATTGTCTTAGCATCGTCAATCTTACTCGGGTATTTCGTTTAGTCTTTTTGGGACAAACCCAAAGTAAGACCCATCGCACCCCGGAAGTGGCTTGGCCGATGGCTTTGCCCATGGTATCGTTGATTTTAATCGTTTTATTGGCCCCGATTATTCCCCTACGTTGGGATTTTTGGCTATCTTTCACCAATCCTCTCGTTAATAACCAGAGTTTTACTATTGTCTGGGGTTTTCCCTTGCTGATGGCCTCTGGAGTAATTGGCCTAGTTATCGGGTTAATGGTAGAGTTAAGACGAGCTTGGGCGAGACCAACCGGGTTAATACTGCGATTCTTGCAGGATTTGTTCGCTTATGACTTCTATCTTGATCGCATCTATCAGTTTACCGTGGTTTTAGCCGTGGGAAGCTTGTCAAAAATTACCGCTTGGCTCGATCGTTATATTATTGATGGTCTGGTTAATTTGGTCAGTTTAGCGACGATTTTTAGCGGCAGTGCCTTAAAGTATAATGTTTCCGGTCAATCACAGTTTTATGTCTTGACTATTCTATTCGGAATAGGGGGATTAATCTGGCTCTTATTAAACGGTCAATGGTCACTGATAACTGATTATTGGTCATCCCTTTTGACTCGTTGAACCCTGTGGCAACTTTTGCCCCTCTATTTTAACCTAAACATTGGGAATCTTCGCTAACATTCCTCAACTGGGCCCACAAGAGCGGCATCGTACTTAAAGTCACAGCTTCAATCAATCTGCATGGTGCGTTCCCAAAAATCGATCGTTGGAGCAGAGGGAACGCACCCTACGGCTCTCTAACGTTTGAATTAACCAGCAATTATTGTAGGTTGGGTTGACGCAAGGAAACCCAACAAAGAGTAATCTTTGGGGTGGTTGGGTTTCGCTTTTTCAAGCGAGTTGAGCTATTTTCGACCCAGTATTGTTTCGCTCAACCCAACCTACGAGGCGAGGCGATCGCACTACAAGATCGGTGATCGCACTGTAGCCATGTTTTTGCCAGTTTTCTGCCCCGAAACAAGCTATAATGGTCGAAGGGTCAAATTTGAAAAATTTTGCCTCAAACCCTATCTGCGTAAGGAATTCAGGAGTTTGTGTCCAGTAGTCCATTGGTATTATATTGCTTTAACTCAGGCTGTGTAAGACTTTTAGCCATAGCTAGTATATTTATACGGGGGAAGTCCAGTTCTATCAGGAGCCGATCAATTTGATTCAACTCATGTTCTTTAAAGCCTCGGTTCTTTTCTAGGAAGACGGGAGCGAGACAAAATTTCGCAATTTGCTTATCCCTCTTGATATGTTAAAATTATGGTGATTAGGCTGATCAACTCCGCTTATGGATGAAAGCTTTGAATGGGATGAAGATAAAAATCTTTTAAACCAACAGAAACACGATGTTTCCTTTGAATTAGCCCAATACGCATTTTTTGACCCCAACAGAGTTATCGTACAAGATCTGGCTCACAGTCAAGAAGAAAATCGATTTTACTGTATGGGGCAAGTTAATGAAGGAATTATCACAGTACGCTTTACTTACCGGGAAGGAAAAGTTAGAATTTTTGGAACTGGTTATTGGCGAAAAGGACGTAAACTATATGAACAGCAAAATAACTTATACTGATGAACCAATGGAACTGGGACAAGTCGTTAAAGATTTTTTACCGCCCCCAGACCAGTTAGTTCCTAAAGGTAAAATCAAAACTAATCAAGTAACATTAGAATTAACAGAAGAAAGTGTAAGCTTCTTTAAATCTCAAGCAGATCGAAAACAAATTCCTTAGAAAAAAATCATTGAATTACTGGTTGAACAATATGCTCATGAATGTATATATGATGGTTAAACGCCTCATAAGAGCATTGTCTAACCGACATTATAGCTAACCTGAAAAAGG
Source organism: Microcystis sp. M179S2 (assembly GCF_020245805.1). Lineage (NCBI taxonomy): Bacteria > Bacillati > Cyanobacteriota > Cyanophyceae > Chroococcales > Microcystaceae > Microcystis > Microcystis sp. M179S2. Next base: position 6,235 of record NZ_JADBUE010000068.1, read on the forward strand.
TGCGTTACACGCGCGTTTTCGCACCCTACAAGATCGGCATCGCACTTAAACTCACAGTTTCAATCCATGGGCATGGTGCGTTCCCCAAAAATCGATCGGTGGAGCGGTAGGAGCCAGATTAGGGAACGCACCCTAGGGCGATGGCGTGCTGCTACGCAGTGCCTTCGGCATCGCACTAAAATTGCTCCAGCAGCATATCGTACTCTGCATGGGAACCAACCCAGAACCAAATCACCGTATCATCCTCTAATTGACCGACAGCACGATAATCCCTATTGATGCGTGCAGAATAGATGGGCAGCTTTGGATGGACTTTCTTGAATCGCAAGCTGGGATAGCTTGGGTCTTCTTTGAATTGCCGATACGCTTTACGGGTCTGCTCTTGAATCGGTTTTGGAAGATCTGCAAACATCTCCCGAAAACGAGCAGTGGTACAAGACTTCACAACGTTTCTGGGTCTAATTCTTGAGTCTTGCCCAATCGATGTTCTGCCATTGCTTCGGCTGCTAGTTTAGCCAGCAAGTTTGGTGAGCGGGCAAAGGAGTCATCCCATCGCTGCTCTTCTTCGAGTTCTGCCAAAATTAGGGTTGCGATTGCGTCCTGTTGAGCGGTTGACAAGGTTTTTAATTGGGCGATCGCCTGCTCAAGTCGTTCAGTCATATACAACATCTAACGTATAGGGCTTAATATATTCTAGCTTTCACGTTGCTACAGCGATGGCGTACTGCTACCCAGTGCCTTCAGCATCGCACTCTACTTCAACGCTTCGATCGTAACTAAACCACCCTCAATTGCCTGAATTCGCAAATCGTATCCTCGTAATAGCTGCATCCCAATCAACGGAACCGTCTCTGATTCGTTGATGTAAATCTCACGATATTGCCCGTCCCAGATCACAAGCCCGATGTAAACTTCAAACGTGCAGAAAGTCCCATCGCCTAACGTCGCAAGATCTCGACCCTCCCAAATAAACCCTAACCTAGCAATTATGTCAGACGGCAAGGTGAGAAAACCCGAAAATCCTGTATCAATTACAGCATCTACTATCTGCGTTGTTTCATTGTTTCTGACTGCGATCGCTAACGTCGCCTCACACCGTTGATTTACACGACCTTGCATCATGGCTTTGTTCTCAGGCTCCTTGCGCCAAAGTGATCAACGGCTGAATGCCCAATGCGAACAAACCATGTCTGAGTATCAGGCACTCGTGCAGAAAGTTGCTTCGCTGCGCTTACCAAATCATCCGCTACTTCAAAAGCCCCTGTTTCAATGTCGATCGCCACAATTCTCCCCTGATTTCCCTCCTCGACTTGGGGACGTACCTGAGATTGATAAATCTCATTGCCACGTCGAGCAAATTCTTCTTTACTGTAGCGGGGTTGTCGAACTGTCATTGAAGCGACCCTGTGGCGACTTTTGCCCCTCTATTTTAACCAAACATTGGGAATCTTCGCTAACATTCCTCAACTGGTCCGACCAGAGCGGCATCGCACCTAAACTCACAGCTTCAATCCATGGGCATGGTGCGTTCCCGAAAATCGATCGGTGGAGCAGTGGGAGCCACCTTAGGGAACGCACCCTACGGCTTGTTTTACGTCCACTGGGTGATTTTGTTTCCTTCTTTATCAGTAAATGCTCCGACAATAATCATGATGAAATCAATTAGCACCCAGATACCAAGTCCTCCCAATGTGACTAACTGCAATATGCCAGTCCCAATTTTTCCTACGTAGAATCTGTGGGCACCAAACATACCGAAGAAAAAACAAAGCAATAATGCGGGTAGAATTCGTTTTTCGCTCATTTTCAATCTCTTTCAAGGTTTGTGGTTGAGGAGCCTAACTAGATGTTATAACAGCCTGTTAGCCAGATGAGCTTACTGCAAACAATCTCCTTTAAGGAGACTTGTCACAGAAGCCTTCTGAGGTTCTAGCAAAGATTCTTAGATATGACGGCACTTTGTCACAAAATTTTACTATTATTTTGACACTCTTAATGGTTAGAAGGGAAACATTGATCGCCAAGTCTGGTCAATTTTTGTCCAACGCATTTCAGGAAATGACCTAAATAAGTAGCTAGAGATAATTAATTACACATATTTAACCACCTGTTGCCTATTCTAACCAAGAAATTAATTTTGTCCTCTTACTTAATTACTGTTTATTTTGTAATTTTATCACTAATTCTTGGAAAGGTTGCCAATCGTCTTTATAGGTAATTGCCTCCCAAACCGATTCGATTAGCGGTCTAAGTAAAGCGGTTTTAGGATTATAATGCGTTAAGGTGTCGCCAATTTGAGCCAAAGAATCTGGGGGTAATTGATTTAAGACCAAACTATATAACTCTCGCCAACGTTGCCAATCAGCTTTGGGTAAATCCATATTTTCAAGAATTAGAGAACTATTTTCTCGCCAACCGTAATTAAATTGTTCACTTAATTGATAGAAAAAGTCATGATAACCGAGGCCAGTTTCTTCGAGAACTTCCACAGTTTTGCTGACCAGTAAAGCGGATTCTGGAGTAAAAATATCCTCAAAACCTAACTTTTTGAGCATCATTTTTTGATAATAAAAATTGTAGTGCTGGTCATAGTTAGCCAAAGCCATATCTAACTCTAACAAGGAGACAACCATGGCCAGGGGAGATTGCAGTAACTCTAGATTTAAGCGACAGATAAAAGGCTGATTACCATAACTATAACGGCCGCCGTAGTCGAAATAGGCCGCCGTAAATTGGGGGTTATAGGAAGGAATAAAAGCGTAGGGACCATAATCGAAACTTTCCCCGGTAATTGACATATTATCGGTATTGAGAACCCCATGACAAAAACCGGCGGCCATCCATTGGGCTGCTAATTTAGCGGTTCTTTCAATCAAAGCGGCGTAAAATTTTAAATAGCGATCGCTATCTTGGGGATCGATTTCAGGATAATAATAAATAATCACATGATCGAGGAGTCTTTTAATTAAATCGCTACGTTTAATATGAAATAAACGCTCAAAAGTCCCAAAACGAATATGAGAATTACTAACTCGAATCATCACCGAAGATCGCGTCGGGGAAGGTTCATCGCCGCGCCAGAGGGATTCCCCCGTTTCCACCAAACTCAAACAGCGAGAGGTATTCACCCCTAAACCCCGTAAAGCTTCCCCGGCTAAGACTTCTCTAACTCCACCCTTGAGAGTTAACCTACCGTCTGCATGACGAGAATAGGGGGTCCGTCCCGATCCTTTCGTACCAAAATCGTATAATTTGCCATCAATACCCCTAACTTGACCGTAGAGAAAACCGCGACCATCCCCTAAAAAAGGATTATACTCGCCAAATTGATAACCGTGGTAACGCAGGGCTAAAAAAGGGGTCAGGGATTGAAATTTACCAAAAGCCTCGATAAAATGCTCATCTAAGCTTAATTCTGGCTGAATTCCCACCAAAGGTAATAAAGCATCATTGCGAAAACGAAGGATATGACGGGGAAAATCCGCGGCCGCGACTTGATCGTAGTATTGGTCCCCCAAGTCCTGCATGGCGCTTTCGTAAGGGAGACTGAGAAAGGGATTGGTGAGATGGTCTGTCATAGTGGTGGTGTCGATCGAGCGTTGAGGCGATAAAGTGGTAAAGATAGCCAAAAAATTTTCCTACTGAGACTATCAAACAGCGATGCCCGATTCTATTATGTATCAAGGGGACTATTTTCTTGTCCTTGAGGCCGATCAAACTGAACAATTCCAGACTCCCGACCAGTTGCGGGATAAGTTAAAAGATTTAATCACCGCAAAACCGGAGATTTGTCCCCGACAATTGGCGAAATTCTCTAGTTTTGAGGAAAAAGCTCTCTATCTGCGCGATAATTACTGTGAGTTGGACCTGGGTGAGAAGGGTTATTTACAATGGTATCTAGTGCGTTTGGAAAAATAAGTAAACCCGCTTTTTAACTTTTTACTTTCTAACTTGATCATTATGGGAGAAATAGAAGATTTACTGGCACAAATGAAGGCAGAATACCAGAAACGGGATCAGGAAAAACCGATGCCGTCCCCTTCTTCTCGCCAAGAAAAAGATCGTTCCCTGGCTGAATTTAAGGTTAATTATGCCAGCGATTCTTCTACCGATGCGCTTTTAAAAGCTTTAGCCTTAGAAAACCAAGAAAGGCAACAACAGGAGGCAGCGGAAAAAGAAAAAGCAGCGGCATTAAAAAAGCAGCGTAAGCGAGAAGCTTTAACTAGAAAGGCGAAGCAATGGTTAGATAAATTGGATGTCAAATCGGAGGAAGGACGCTGGTTTGAGGAGTTTTCATATAGCTACGATTCTCCTTTAGAAGCGGCGATTGCCTATCTAGAAGCTTTGGGAGAAGTGGACATTTCTAAATGATCAGGTCTAATTTAAAGTTGTGGGTAAATTTGCTTGGTCAAAAACTCGATTATGCCACCAAATATTATCACCGGCTAGAATATTTGTGCCGTAACGGGGAACGATGCCATAAACAGTGCCGGGGTCATAATCCAAAGCTTGACTGATGAGATTGTAGAGACGTTGTAGATCAAAACCCCGGGGGTCACAATGGGGATATTTTCCTTGATTAATCAGAAAACTATCCACGGCAAAATGGCTGACAATTTGCGGTAATTGTCCCGTTTGTAAGGCTGCGAGGAGATAATATTTCGCCGTTTGTTGGTATTGAAAATCGCTGTAACCGGGGAGGGGTTGCAAGCGTCCTTTGGTCAAACAGTGGGATCCCGGCGCTTGTACCAGTTCAATGTTAACGCTGGAGATAACCCGACGATTTCTTTCGGCAAAAACTGGTCGCAAGCGATCGCAATTAGGGTGAGATAGCTGCTGACAAATCGCTTCTGTTGCCCATAATGCGGTGCTTTTTGCCCCATCAAAGTAATTTGTGGGATATTCTTTGACTAAACGCCTAAAGACGGCTTCTGAAGGCGTATTTAACCAAATTCTTGCTCTTTTTTCTAACTCAGGAGCCGATCGCGTACTCAAAGGAACACCCTCTAAAGCAAGTGCAAAACCCTTGACGCGGATAGTTTCTGGGGTAAGTTGCCACAGTTGACGCACTAATTGATCTCTGGTGTCTGCGGGCAGCATTTCGGCCGCTTGTTCATAAAAAGTGGCAGTGGGACGGTGACGTTCAAAAAAAGGCCGGGCGATCGAGTCTAAAATGTCTCTATCCCTAGAATTCTGTTTGCGGGGGATGTAAACATTGGGACCCAATTTCATCGGACCGCGAGCATATTTTTTCTGTTCTTCGATGTTACCCGCAGTCATACTCCAAGCTGTGTCGTGGAGAATAAACAAAGGGGTGCGATCGAGGGTTAATTCGGTTTCTGGCGGGGTAATTTGCAAAAATTCGGCGATTTTCTGCTTTTCTAACTCATCTAGGCTCTTACCGGCTAAATTCTCCCCCACAGTGGAGGGATTAAAAATATTTATGGTGGCAGTGGAAAGACTAGAGGTATTCAGTTTTAAAATCAGTAGGGACAAGACCAAGCTAATCACCAAAGAAGTCACTCCCGATCGCCATTGTTCCGGGGGAAAGATAGAATATCTAGGGAGAGAAAATTGTCTTGATTTTTGCCGTCTTTGTCGATTCATCGGACCCTTTTAACTCTTTCCACCCATTGTATTGACTTTCTCGAAAAAGGGAATTAATACTAAATCCGTTGAGCATAGGCTACATATCAGGATAGGCACTCTTGCAATAGGCAGCTTTATTCTCCCCACACCCCACACCCCACACCCCACTTCCCCACACCCCACACCCCACACCCTACACATAATTACTGAGGAACCATTGGGTATTAAAAGCTCGATCGCAGGATATTTCTAGTAATCTTAGGCCTGATTCTGGTAAAACTGCGATTTTTTGCTGAAAATCAGTCCAATCACTGATTAAATGGTAATCAATACCGTAGGTGTGACAGAGTTGGCAAAAGTCGATATTTTGGGGAGTGGCAAAAAATTCTTCAAAGGGAGGGTCAAATTTGGCGATCGGCAACATCTGGAAAATGCCTCCCCCCTTGTTATTGATTAAAATTATGGTCAAGGAGCCAACAAAATATTTTTTGATTAAAAAACCATTTGTGTCGTGTAATAGGGCTAAATCTCCCGTTAATAGCAGACTAGGGACATTTTTATAAGCTATTCCTATCGCAGTGGAGAGGTTGCCGTCGATGCCATTGGCCCCGCGGTTAAAATAGGGACGAATTTGGCGATCGCTAGGCGGGTTAAAAAACTCGGCATAGCGAACAGGCATACTATTAGAGATAAAGATCGGGGTGCGGGGGGGGAGGTATTGGGAGAGCAGCCAGGGGATTTTACCTTCAATCAGTTTAGTTTCTGCTGCCAAAAGGCGATCGATTTTAAATCTGGCTTGCTGGTCGAATTTTTGCCATAATTGCCGATATTCTCGGTTATTATCGACTTTATCTGGGAATAGATCCCCTAATTGCTCGATATTTACCCTGAGATGTCCGGTTTTTCCCTGTAGAGGATCGTAATTATCGGGATGGGGATCGATAATCCAGCGCGGACAGTCGATTTCTTCTAACCAGGTCCGTAATTCTTTGCTGGTGGGTAATTCGCCAATTTGCAGGACAACATCGGGGGTTAATTGGGTTCTAAGGGCAGGATTCCGCAATAATAAATCATAGGTGGTGATGAGATGGGGATTTAACCCTGCATAGTTTCGCAGAGGAGATAAAGCTTCCGCTAAGACGGGATATTGTTGCGATCGGGCTAAATCAGCGATCGCCTGACAGTAACTTTCAGGGTTTTGCGGGGAAGCTAATCCCGCGATGATAATTCCTTTGGAGGGTAAAGAATTAATTTGGAGAATTGAGTGGTTAATGGCGATATTTTGCCGAGATATGTGGCTAAAAAAAGCCTCTTGGTCAAAATTAGCCTCTAAATTGTTAATTTCTAGATCGGGAGTTGGTGCGAGGGGATCCCGAAATGGTAAGTTCAGATGCACCACTCCGGGGACAGGATCGAGACAGCGCCACCACGCGTGGATGATAGTTTGACGGAGATAGCGTAAACGCTCGATATTGGCACTAGGACAGCTAATTTCCGCTTGCCAATTTGGATAATTACCGTAGAGTTTGACTTGATCGATAGTCTGACCGGCGTGAGCATGACGCAATTCTGGGGGGCGATCGGCGGTTAGAATTAATAAAGGGACATGACTTTCTTTTGCTTCAATGACTGCGGGATAAAAATTAGCCGTGGCAGTGCCAGAAGTGCAGACTAAAACCACCGGTTGATATAATTGTTTGGCTAATCCCAGGGCAAAAAAGGCGGCCGAGCGCTCGTCTAAGATGGGAATAGCTTCAATCTGGGGATGTCTTGCCAAGGCTATCGTTAAAGGAGTCGATCGCGATCCGGGAGAAACCACCCCTATCTTCAATCCCAAACGGGCCAATGTTTCGACTAAAATAGAACCCCAAAGTGTATTAAGATTGCGAAAATCGATCGACATTTATCAGTTCAGTGCAAAGGTTAGGGAACAATAAGATAAATTTAACATTGGCTGGAACCTGCCAAGAATAAGTTATTCCTAAGTCAGCGATGCGGGTTAAGTTTACTCTCAATTCCCAGGCCAATTTATCCCTTTTCGGGTTCCCTTCTCGCCAAGTTTTAAGGGGAAAATTTAGATACTGCTGCTCAACCTTCTCTTTAACGGTTTAGGAATCAAACCAAATAGCTGCACCTTAGCCATCATCCCCAATAAATAGCTAGTCTTTCCCAAAATCCACATAGGTTAATCCTGTTTTAGCGTCGGTTAGGGACTTACGATATTTATCATAAATTGCCTCCCCAGGAATATCTTCCGAGAATTGCTTCGGTAGTTTAAAAGAGGTGCGGGGATAGCGTTGGCGGATGTCAAGAATGGCGCGATAGGGAAGATACCATTTACGCATTACTTTCAACAATTCGGCAAATTGAGCGTAGGATTTGCTATGTCTGTAGGTCAGGGCAATGTATTGCAGCATTCGAGCATAGGTTTCCGGTTTGCTCTTATTATTAGGCACACCGATAATATTTTTCAGCTTCTCAAAAACTTCGTACTTACTAATTACCAAAACAACTAAACTAGGATAATCTAGTGTTTGTTTTTCGCGAGAAGTCTCCACGATATCAGAAACAGTTCTGAGGACAGAATAGTCCGCTAGTTGGTAGGCTTTAAATAGGGATAAAAGTTTTAATCCTAATTCGTACTCTGCCAGACGTTCCAATTCAGTTTGATAGGCTTTTAGGGCAACTTTTCCCTCCTCCGTTTTCACATCGGGCAGAGTTTCCAGCAACTTTTCTGCTACTCTAGCTTGAAAAGCCGCCTTATCTTCGTAGTCAGAGGCAAGCAGAGATTCCACATATTGATAAAAATCCTGTTGTTTAGAACTACGATAACGAAATTCTGTTTGATCAAGGCTTAAATAACTATTTTTTGCTTCGATCGCTCCTTGCAGTAGTTTAATACTTTCATCTAGTCCTGCGTATTCTCCAATTCCTCTAGCTAGACAGTATTTAATCTTCACAAACATGAGAAATTCTTGACCGCTAAACTTATCACTATCGATCGATTCTGCTGTCTTGGCAAATCCCCCCAGCGCTGACATTTCCCGGTTGTGGACAATCTGTACCAATTCAGGCACCTCTGGCTTGAAAAGTTTTCTTAAAATCAATTCTATGAATTTTCTCATCCTCAGGCACCTCCGGCTTTTTTTGAAACAATTTTGTTAGAATTAATTCTACGGCGTTGATCCTCAGCATAAAGTATAACCGAATTTGCCATCGACTGCTGACGAACGACTCGCCAAAAAGAAGACTTTGTACCTCGGAGTCCGGACAAATAACTGATTTTGAGGGATTGAGATAGATAGGTTTTGAAAATTTTCCCTTATGATCCTGATTACAGAACAAATTTACCAGCGCATTGTCACCCACGCCGAATCCACCTATCCCGAAGAATGTTGTGGGTTACTCGTGGGAAAAATTACCGAAACAGCAGCCCAAGTGATCACCGTGCAAACCACAGAAAATAACTGGTCAGGTAATAGGAAAAACCGCTTTAGTATTGCGCCAGAAGTGCTTTTACAAGCTCAAAAATCGGCGCGGGAAAACCAGCTAGAAATTATTGGTATCTATCATTCCCATCCCGATCATGCCGCCATTCCCTCGGAAATTGATCGCCAATTAGCCTGGTCAGGATATACTTATTTAATTGTCTCCGTAGTTTCAGGACGAGCGATCGATTTACAAGCTTGGCAACTGGACGAAGGCGAACAATTTCAACCGGTAAAAATATTATAGTCTTGTATGACTAGCGCTTCCCCTGCTTTCCACTCACCCGCAATCGATTTAATCGGGATAGGTCCCCTGTGGACAGGTTTTAGCCAACCTGGTTTTTCCCCCGATCCTTCCGGGACAAAAGTGCAGTACCATGGACGATTATTATGGCTAGGAATAGGTTGCATCCGTGGGACGGAGAAAGCGGTCATAGATAGGGCAATTAGGGATGTTTTTAAGCGTTATCACCTCTCTTTAGCCGCTATTGCTGGTATCGCCACCCTTGACATCAAAGCTGATGAACAGGGTTTAATTGCCTACTGTCAGGAGAAAGGATTGCCACTAAAAACCTTTACTGCTGAGGAGTTGAGAGATATTAATGTCCCCAATCCCTCGGCTATTGTCAACAAGAAAGAAGGAACCCCTAGCGTCGCTGAAGCTGCCGCTTTAAAAATGGGCGATACTTTGCTAGTAAGCAAGCAAATAGAAGCCAAATCGGTGACGGTGGCGGTTTCTTTGGCAGCAAGGGAATATAGAGGATAACAAATCGATGCTTAAACAGGTTTTATTTCTTAGTAATGGTCATGGCGAGGATTTAAATGCTAGTTTAATTCTGGGGGAATTACAAAAAATTCAGCCCCAATTATCTATAGCTGCTTTGCCTTTAGTGGGAGAGGGAAAAGCTTATCAAAAATTGCCAGTACCAATTATTGCCCCCACTGCCACTATGCCATCGGGGGGAATTATTTATACCAATCCTTTGAATTGGATTAAGGATATTGGTGCGGGATTAATTAGTCTAACTATTCAGCAAATTCAGGCAGCTTTTAAAGTTAGCAAGGATTGTGATTTATTGATAGCAGTGGGGGATATCGTGCCGATTGCGATCGCTAGTTTAACCAGTCGTCCCTTTGTGGCTTTTATTGTTTCTACTTCCAGTTATTACGAAGGCACAATTAAATTACCTTTGCTGACAAAATTATGTTTAAGATCGAAGAATTGTTTAAGAGTTTTTACCCGGGATAAATATACAGCAACAGACCTACAAAATCGGGGTATTAAAAAAGCGATTTTTGCTGGTTATCCGATTATGGATGTCTTAACACCAACGGGTAAAGATTTAGAATTAGATCGTCAAATTCCCATGATTGCTTTATTAGCGGGGAGTCGTTTACCCGAAGCTTTGAGTAATTTGGCTTTACAGTTACAAGTCTGTGAGGAAATAGTTAAAATTAAACCGATGCAGTTTCGGGCTGCTATCATTCCTAGTATCAGAGAAACCGACTTAGAAAATTTAGCTAAACAAGAGGGATGGCATTATTTAGGAGCGGGAAAATTAGAGAAAAATGGGGCTTTATTGTGCTGTTATCGTGATGCTTTTGCCGATATTCTACACCATTGTGACGCTTGTTTAGCCATGGCGGGTACAGCAGTAGAACAAGCGGTGGGATTAGGAAAACCCGTCCTACAAATACCCGGATTTGGTCCCCAATTTACCTATCCTTTTGCCGAGGCACAAATGCGCTTATTAGGGGAATCGGTGATAACTATTGGACAGAAACCCACGGAGGTAAATTTATTTAAAAATGCCGCGGTTAAAATTATTGATATTTTGGCAGATTCTCGTTATTTACACAGATGTTTAGAAAATGGCAAAATTAGAGTGGGAGAGTCCGGAGGTAGCAGAAATATTGCCGAGGAAATTTATAGCATTTTTCAAAAGTAATGGCAGAGATAGTTATACTAAATCCGTTGAGTATAGGCTACATATCAGGAGAGGCAATAAATAATCAGTCTTTAATAACCAGATTTAGGATTAAAATAAAATTATTGTACTATCATTACTCCCAGGGATGTTACCAAAATGCCTAACGAAACCGTTACTTATAGTCTTGAATCCGTCCTCAAGGAAATTAAAGACAGCATCAAGGAAGTTAACCAAAAAATCGATACCTTGCAACAGGATATTAACCAGAAATTTGACAGCCTACAGAAGGATTTTAACCAGAAATTTGACAGCCTACAAAAGGATGTTAACCAGAAATTTGACAGCCTACAGAAGGATTTTAACCAGAAATTTGACAAAATCGACGAACGGCTAACTAAGCTAGAAGTAGGACAAGCAAAACTAACTGAGAAAGTCGATGGGATGGATAGAAGACTAGAAAAGCTGGAAGGAACCCAAAAAAATCAAGTTTGGACGTTAATTATCCTTTTAGGAGGGGCCATCGGCACGGCAGCGTGGCGATCCTTTTTTTCTGGCAATCCTTAGAAATATTGCCATAATACTAAATCCTAGGCAATAAATAATCAGTCTTTAATAACCAGATTTAGGATTAAAATAAAATTATTGTACTATCATTACTCCCAAGGATGTTACCAAAATGTCTAACGAAACCGTTACTTATAGTCTTGAATCCGTCCTCAAGGAAATTAAAGACAGCATCAAGGAGGTTAACCAAAAAATCGATACCTTGCAAAGAGATGTCACCCAAAAAATCGATACCTTGCAACAGGATGTTAACCAGAAATTTGACAGCCTACAGAAGGATTTTAACCAGAAATTTGACGGACTACAGAAAGATTTTAACCAAAAAATCGATACCTTGCAACAGGATTTCAACCAGAAATTTGACGGACTACAGAAAGATTTTAACCAGAAATTTGACGGACTACAAAAGGATGTTAACCAGAAATTTGACGGACTACAGAAGGATCTTAACCAGAAATTTGAGAAAATTGACGAACGGCTAACTAAGCTAGAGGTGGGACAAGCAAAACTAACTGAGAAAGTCGATGGGATGGATAGAAGACTAGAAAAGCTGGAAGGAACCCAAAAAAATCAAGTTTGGACGTTAATTATCCTTTTAGGAGGAGCGATCGGCACAGCAGCGTGGCGCTCTTTCTTTTCTGGTAATCCTTAGAAATATTACTATAATTTCTCACTTTAGGGTAGTTATGAGGGGAAATTAGCAGATGTGAAACTCAGGTTAAAAATAAGGGATTCCTAACCCATCCTACCCCTAATTATGCTTTCCTCAACCATCTTTTTAACAATCGCCACAATGCCACTATTATCCCCCCAATTAAAACTAAAGGAAACTTAATCACCCCCAGAAAGAAAGCAACGATTAAGGGATATTTTTGGGTTTCTAATTGCCGAATTTTATTATCGCAATCTTGAACATCCGCTGCTAACCCCAATGCTTGATATAATTCCTGCGCTTGAAGATATGCTTCTTTCGCTTCCGATATACGTTTGAGTTTATAGTAGGTAAGTCCCAGATTAAACCAAGATTTCGCTTCAACCCCCCGATCACCGATTTCCCGAAGGATTGCTAGGGACTGTTGATAAAACTCGATCGCTTTTTGGTATTCTCCAAGGGATTTGTAAACATTGCCTAAATTATTGTAGGATGCCGCTTCAACCCCCCGATCACCGATTTCGCGTGTGATTGCTAAGGACTGTTGATAAAACTCGATCGCTTTTTGGTATTCTCCTAGGGAATTGTAAACAGCGCCTAAATTATTATAGGAAGTCGCTTCAACCCCCCGATCACCGATTTCGCGTGTGATTGCTAAGGACTGTTGATAAAACTCGATCGCTTTTTGGTATTCTCCTAGGGAATTGTAA